>CAZMUJ010000095.1:0-50445 GCA_964569605.1 uncultured Acidobacteriota bacterium | reverse complement strand
GCAAAAGATTACTGGGGACTCAGAATGGATGACGCGGAAAGAATTAAGATTGATTCAGTCTTGGAACAATGTGAGTAGATTCATTTGGGGTTCTAATATATCCACTAGTCCGATATTTTGCCTGTTCCACTTTTGTTCCGTTTTCCAAAGGATCTCTTAACCTATAGAATTGAAACCCCTAGTCCGTGGGGTATACGATGTCCGATAAATATTCTGAATATTTAAGTAAAAACTATGTAGAAAAACTCCTAAGGCCAAAGCTTCCAAGAAACAAAACACTCTATAATAAGGTGAAGGGGGCTCTTTCTAATGAGGTGTCCCTCAAACTTGAAAGCGACTGGCAGGACGATTATTCTCACCGCTTCATGCCGCAGTCTCAGATGTCTGGAGGAGTCATTGATGCTAATGCTTGGGGTGCATGTCTAAGAATGCAGCACCTAGGGAAGCTTTCGGATGCTTATATCGAAGCATGGGAGCGCCGTAATAGGTACAAACCGGATTTCCAATTTTTCAAAGTTCTTGAGGCATTGCTCAAAGAAGAACTTTACAACAAATGGAAAGAAATTAAGCAAAATCCCTTCCTACACAATATTGATGATTCAGGCGAGATGAAGGCAGAGAGAGAAAACAGTATTAACGAGATGGCACTGTGTGTTTACGTTGAGCTTGGCAGAGACCTCACAATACTTCTGGATCGTTACGGTGTGCAGCAGTACACAAAAGAGAAACCGAAAAGATCACAACGCATAGATATTGTTAGAGAAATAATAACTAAGTCTAAATACTTGTCACAAAATCCTGATTCACTTTCAGAGAATGGCAAGGCTGAACTCGCTACTCTTTTTGACCATCTTAACTATTATCAAATACCGCTACCAGAGAAGAGAACTTTGGGAACCTCGACAGCGACTTGGGAAGATTTGGCACATGTTGCTAAAAACGGAGCAGAGGGTTCAAGAGAAAATCCTGTAACTGAATACAAGCGTGTTACGGCTATCTTGTATAGAGACATCCACTCTAAGGAATAAATTCGATGTCTGATACAAAAAACAAAAATCCAGGAATCCTTCTGACCGGAGATGACGCCGACTGGTCTCCACTTAAGGACCACTTCCAGTACAGCTCTACTGATCGGGACAATCTGTATTTTCGGGCAAATTTAGACCATACGAAGCTCAATGAAAAACTTGAAGACGCAAGATGGGTATTTCAGGAAGAGTGCAAGGACTGGATCACAGAACAAAAAAGATCTATTGGAGTAGCGCCAATTGGAGCTATTGATGCCAAGGGCTGGATCAGGTCTGTACAGAAACGGCTGATGGCAGAAAGGGAAGGGTATTTCAATGCATGGGAACCCCAAAAGAAACCTAAAATAGAGTTTCATGACTGGGTATTTGAGCAACTCAAAGCAACTCTTGCACGGCACTTAGCGCGAATCATGGAGCACCCGTTTATGAAGGAAGAGGATAAGCCAAACTTCGATAAAGAAGCCTTAGCCCTCTTTAACCGAGACTTCCATCCAGAACCTAAAGGTGAAACACGGGGTCGACCTATCACAAGCAAAAGGCGCACCAAGCTACTGAATGAACATTTCAAGTCGTCAAAGGAATTTCGAGGACAGAAATGGGCGCTAGGTTGGTTTTGGAAGTTGCTAGATAAAGAGGGAATTCCTTTCCCCGCTGGGCCTATCTACCGCGAGTATCGCAGGAGCGAGTGGGGGTACAAGGAGTTCTTTAAAACAGCTAAAAACGAGCGTGGAGGAGAGGGCATAGGTAGGGATTATGAGAAGCTCATCGAAACGCTAGCTCGCCATATCCAGAATTAACACACCTATCAAAACACCTCAGAAACCGTCCCACCTCAAATTCAGGAAAACACCAATCCTCGTAAAGCATTGATTCTATTGGTCGGGGCAGAGAGATTCGAACTCCCTACTTCCTGCTCCCAAATCAGGTCCAGGGTAACACGCTCTGGTCCTTACGGCATAAAGGTTTCAGTCTGAACTCCTTCAAAGTCAGTGGCTTAGCCATTTCAGAAACATTCAAGGGTTCTGAGTCTTCCTGAACTTAAACCAACATATGATGGTGGAACTGACACATTTAGTGACACAACACCCTCTCCCCCCCGAAGCGGGGCGGCCGAATAACTACCTATATATTTGTCGGAACGGAGGCAAAAAAGTTGTCCCAGTTTTTTAGGAGTGATTTTTTTATCAAGTCCACATCTATTCTTCAGGAATCAGTTTCACAGACTCAGGAAGAGCTTCTCCCCTCGACTCTCTCAGTTCTTTTACCTTGCTCATTGATCTTTCCAGCTGATTACTACGTGTTGTTTTAAGAGTGTTAAAAGAACTCCTAAAGGTCCCAAGTTGTTTCTCTGTCAAGTCCATGTGTTTTTTAAAAGCTTCCCATTGGTGAGCGAATCCATCTAATACTTTAAGAATCTCCCCAGAAGTCTTAGAGAGAGCGAAGCTCTCCATCGATTGTCGGATCACAGCAAGTATTGCGAGCATAGTGAGGGGAGAACAAACTATAATTTTTTTCTTCAGAGCCCCATCAATGACTCCATCTCCATTTCTAACTATGAATTCATATACGCCTTCATTGGGGATGAACATCAACCCTACATCTATTGTCCCGCCCGCCGGATCGATGTATGCCTTGTTGGCGATAGCTACAATGTGTCCTTTGACGTCTTTCATGAAAGCCTTTTGATAGCGCTTCTGTTCGTCATCGGACTCAGCTGAAACATACTTCGCATAATTGTCCAGAGGGAATTTAACATCCATGTTCAAGCGTAAGCCGTCAGGCAAAAGAAAGGTAAAGTCGGGAATGATTTGTTTCAATTCTGAGGTTTCTACTGGGTCGCCTTTTTTATATTGGTACCCTTCCTCAAAGCCAGCAATCTGTAGAATGTCCTCCGCCATTCTTTCACCCCATTGACCTCTTGCCTGACTGCTGTTTAGGATTTTGTTTAGATCAGTTGTAGTCTCAGCAAGCTTATTAGTCTGAGTGCTTACATTGTCTATGCCTGCACTTAGCTCTGTATGGCGGGTGCTGGAGCCCTCTTCATATTTTTTGAGAGTTCGTTTAACTTCTTTGAGCGTGTCGGTAACGCCTGCGATTTTTTCATCTATAAGTTTCTTCTTATTTTCAAGATCCTCATTAGTCTCATTTCGTGCGGACTCATTTGTCGATTTGGTAAGGTTAGTGAGTGTTTCAATCGACTTGTTAAATAGGTCCTGATGCGAAGAGTTAATCTTGTCCCCAATGATTTGTTCAATTTTTTCTTCTCTACTGGAACTTTTCGACTCATTTTTTCTTAAACGGAGGAAAAGAATCACAATAAGTATGAGAACTAAAATGTCGCCGAGTCGTAGTCCTAGAAAAATAGAGTCCATCGTATTTATGAGATCAAAGAGCAGTTGTTTTTTGTAGTCACTTATACACAAGTACATCCTGCATCCACAAATATTTTTAGGGGGTCTATTTTTCAGGGAGGTGTATTTTTTTGGACGTGCTTGAATGGCGGGGCCGACGAGACTCGAACTCGCGACCTCCGGCGTGACAGGCCGGCGTTCTAACCAAACTGAACTACGACCCCACCAGGGGAATTACAAATTATAGGGTATTCCTACTTAACGGAGCAACGTCACTTTACTCAAGAATAGAACAAACAATCCACAATCCAACAGGTCGTAAGTCGTAGCGTAGCTCGTGGTAAAACCCATGTTGGACCCGCTTCAAGAAAGGACTTGGAAGAGGGCGCTGGAAAAAGCCAAGATCGAAGACTTTAGGTTTCACGACCGTAGACACACTTTAGCATCACATTTAGTCATCAATAGAGTGGATATCCGCACTGTTTCAGAGCTGTTGGGTCATTCGTCCATAACTATGACTATGAGTTACGCTCATTTGGCGCCCAACAGCCAGTTGCACGCCGTCCAAACGCTTGCTTCCGCCTATAAAAGTGACACATTTGGTGACACAGGGCGGGTTTCAGGGAAATAGAGATACGTAATCGGTTGTCTACCTCTGCTCTACAGCGTCACAAAACAAAGCATGTCCCTAGGACTCTAGCCAAAGCAGAGAAAGCTGGAGAGCTGGCTCATGCGGACAAGCTCTTAGGAAAGATCGTTGCCCTAGAAGACGTATTCCAGGAAGTTCTTAGGAAGGCAAGAGATAACGGGGATCTTAGGATATGCTTAAGCGCTGGCAAAGAGCTACGAGCTAATTTCGAGCTGCTGGCTAGGATTAATGGTCTCCTAGAGAAGAAGTCAGATACTCGTAAGGCTCTGCCAATCTTTATACTGCCGCCAAGTCCAAGAGCAAGAACGATAGCTGAAAGCCTTTGCGTCGAGCACTCAAGGCCACCGGCGATCCCACCGACGCCCGACAGTCACTTCGTGCTGCGTGCCAGTCTCGCCTGCACGGCGCTCGGGAGGCCTTCTCCGTACTGGCTCACCGTCCGCAAAAGCTTCCCGTTGGAGAAGGTCATCTCCAAATACTTCTCACTGTGCATGGGCTTTCCGTACTCGTCCTTCATCTGGGCGACGATCTGTTTGGTCTTCACATCGACAACGTCACCCGACGCAAGGAAGGCATACTGCCCGTCGAGGCCCATCGTGATCCAGTTGGCGGAGACCGTCGTGGGGAAGGTCCACTTCAGCACCGGCCACTCGCCGCTGTTGTCGTAGACCATCACGCTATAGTTGATGTTGTCCACCATCCAAATCTCGCTTTCATCCGGCGTCAGGGCGATACCATGGCTAGGGCAGTTGTGTCCGAAGAAGCTTTGCGGCCTGTCACGCCACTGCGCCTTCCACATCTCGGCCGGTGCTTCAATACGCTTGATCACCTCGCCGGTCTCCACGTCGGCGATCTCGAAACCGAGCAGGTTGTCCAGGTTGGCGTAGATCCGCGTCGCGTCGTGGTTGATCACGAAGGGGCGCACGTTGTCCGAGAACGTAATCGTCTTGAGGGCCTTCATGGAAGGCACGTCGCCCACCGTCATGATGGGCAGGGTCGGGGCCATGAACGCCGTCTTGCCGTCGGCACTGAGCGCCATGTTGTGGGCTCGCCTTTTTGCTTCGGGGGCCTGGATCTTGCCCTTCAGGGCCCCGCTCTTGGCGTCGATCACATACCAGAAGTCCCTCAGGTTAGAGCCCACCACCAGCGTCCTGCCGTCTGGCGTGAGTTCCGGGCGCTCGCAACACCACCCGTCATAGATACTCTCCCAGACCTTCTGGTCGGAGCCCAAATCGAAGGCCGCGAGGCGGCCCCGGGTCGCCAGATAGAGCATGTTGGTGGCCGGGCTCGCGGCGACCCCCGAGACTTCCTCCGGATTCGTGCCGGCCGCCACGTTCCAGGTGGGGATCCGCTTCAGGAACTCGAAGTCGTGGTCCACGTCCAGGACGACGATGCCTACCCCGTTCAATTCGGACGAGAACTGCCCGCCAGCCGAACCGCCCGGCAGAGCTACGTAGACAAGACGCCGGTCGCGCTTGTTGAGCCTGAAGCGATTCCTGAAGTTCCGGTCACGCTCCTCATTATCAAACCGGATCCCGTCCGTTGTCACCTGTTGGGCGGCCACATTGGCCGGGATCGCAGAGAACACCAGAGTACACGTGGCCGCGATCGCGACGAGTTGGTTACAGAACGTCATTGGAACCTCCAATATTTATCCGGGATTTCCCATTTGAGTTTTGCAGGTGTCGGCTCGGCTACGCTGACAACTAACACGCTTGCTGATTTTCAACTGCCTTGGGTTCAATCGCAACCCTTTCACCCGACATTTCCCAAATGGATTGGGCCCGGAACCGATCCATTTGGGAATGTTCCCAATTTTAACGTCACGCCCCCCCCGCGTCTAGCGCGTGGTGAAAGTTCTGGCATTTTCTCGGCCCTCGCCCGACTCGGGAGGTTCTGTAGCCCCGGAAACGGCCCATTTGGGTTGCTTTTCAGCGTCGGACGCTGGGTGCGCGCAGACGCTCCCAACAGCCAATTACATGCGGTCAAAACACTCGCTTCTGCTTACAAAACCGTCTCATTAAGCGTCTCACTCGAAAACTCAGAAAAATAGCGATCCCCGTAAAGTTCTGTAAGTTACTGCAAATAATTGAAAAAAGTGGTCGGGGCAGAGAGATTTGAACTCCCGACTTCCTGCTCCCAAAGCAGGCGCGCTACCAGACTGCGCCATGCCCCGATCTGTTTCAGCCAGTTTATCATGTTCTGCTAGGCAGACCGATGTAGAAGGAGTTTTTAGAGCTTATACAGAATCACTGTGATTTTAATAGAAGCATGATGGGAGACAGTCAGGATGGGTGAACCTTCTAGACAGACTCCTACTCAAGTAAAAATGGGGTACTGCAAAGCCTTGGTCTTTTTACTTCTAGGCTAAATTGGAGTAACTGTTGATTTGATGAAAGTGATACCAGGTTTTAGGGAAAAAAAGAGACAGTATCGGTGAAGACTAGATCTTTATGAAACAAGATACTGTCGGTACGTACTATAGAGAATGGGTGGACTTATCGGACAGAAAACTAGTCGATTTAGTTTTGGAAGGAGAAGAAGGTGCGTTCGAGGTTCTGATCGAACACTATCAAAAGCTCGTTTTCAACATTATTTTCCATTACATGGGAAGATGGGCAGAGGTAGAAGACATTGCTCAGGAGGTTTTCTTGAAGGTTTATCGTTCTCTTTCAAGTTATGATCCTGAACGTCCAATGAAGGCTTGGATTGCTAGAATTACTACTAATACCTGTCTTGATGAGTTGCGAAAGCATAAGATCCGAAAGACAGACTTATTTACAGATATCGTTAACGAAGAGGCTGGAACAGAGTCGTTTTTTAATCGATTCAAAACTGGAAGTGTCGTCTCAGATTTTGAAGCTAAGAGGGTTTTGGATTGGCTACAAGGGCTGATGAACGAGCTTTCAGATAAGGATAAAATGGCTTTCGTCCTTCGTGAAGTAGAAGGTTTGGAGTATTCTGAAATTTCTGATGCAATGGAGACGACAGAAATAGCCACTAGGATTCGTGTGAGTCGGTCCAAAAAGAAACTGCTAGGATCTCTGAGAGGTATGCTTGAAAAAGTTAAACGCTAATCCCCTTGTTTTGAATAGGAAGTAGTGTTTTTCTAGAAGTGTAGTGGAGCATTTTGATGGGTGGAAAGCATATTGATTTCTCCAATTGGAATCCAGGTCAGCAACTGGATAACGCACACCTAGAGTCTTGTGTCCTTTGTAGACAGAATTTAGAGTTATCCCATTTTTTAAAATTCCAGGTCGATCAAGTGCCTCATATAGAGGCTCCTTCTTTTTTTGCAGTACGATTAGGTAATCTCATTAGGCGGTCACATGAGAGCTCAGTTTCCTTCTGGAGTCTGGTCGAGATTTCTGCACGGCGACTAATCCCTGGCTTTTCTGCCTTGATCCTGGTCCTTGTTCTTTTTGGTTTTGACGCCCAGGTAAACCCGCAACGCCCCACTGATGAGGAATTGTGGGCTGCCCTGTTCATGGAGCCTCAGACAACTGAGACAATGACCCTAGATGCAGTCCTTCTTTCCCTGCAAGAAGGACTATAGGAGAACATTAGTGAAGGTCAGTACTAAGGCAGTTCTATTTGTAGTAGTTGTTTTTTTAGTTGGAGCAATTGGAGGTGTAGTCAGTTCGAGAATAGTACTGAAAAATATTGGTCCTTCCTTCGAAAGAAGGGCAGATTTTTCAGAATCATTTGGAAATACACCATTCGTGGATTCTAGTTCCGAATCCTTAAGAGGAAGACCACAGAAGTTTGATAAGAGTCGGCCGCTTCCAGGTCGGCGTCCCGGAAAGGCCATTCTAGGTCGCATGATTAGGGAGCTTGATTTGGACAAGAACAAAGCAGCTCAAGTAAGAGAGATCCTAGAAAAAAGCCACCGACGGCAAATTGAGGCTACAAATCAGCATCGAGAGCAGATGCTCAAGGTTCGGAAACAGACCTTAAAAGAGATTCAGAACGTTCTCAAGCCGGGCCAGGCTAAGTTGTTGCAACGCATGCTCCGCCGGTTTTTTGACGAAAACAAAAATCGCAGACGTGACCCGAGAAACTTTTGAGTACACTTGGTTTTTGGGATGCTAACTTAATGGTGGGGTGCGGTTAAGCTCTACTAATTTCTTCACAAAAAAGGCAGCTGATTTATTAACAGCTGCCTTTTTTTCAGTGTTTCCGGATTAGCTGGGTGGGGTTAGAAACCGCCCATGCCGCCCATTCCACCCATATCTGGAGGATGTCCTCCTCCTGCCGCTGGGGGTGGGTCGTCTTCCGGTAATTCAGTGACAAGGGCCTCTGTGGTTAGCAAAAGACTTGAAATTGATGCTGCATTTTGCAGAGCCGTCCGGCAAACCATTGTAGGGTCAATGACTCCCTGCTCAATTAAATTGCCATAGTCTTCAGAGTCAGCATTGTAACCAAAATTCGAGTCATCAGTCTCACTAACTTTACCAACTACGATAGCTCCTTCCAACCCGGCATTGCTGGCAATCTGACGAAGAGGTTCCTCCAAAGCACGGCGGACGATGTTAACTCCGGCTTGTTCATCGGAATTGCTGACAGTGAAGTCATCCAGAGATCTGAGAGCCCGGATGTAGGCAACACCACCACCTGTTACAATACCTTCCTCGGCAGCTGCTTTTGTCGCATGCATTGCATCCTCAACCCGAGCTTTCTTTTCCTTTAGCTCAGTTTCAGTAGCTGCTCCGACTTTAATAACGGCAACTCCTCCCACTAGTTTAGCTAACCTTTCCTGTAGTTTTTCACGGTCGTAGTCGGAGGTTGTTTCCTCTGTCTGTGTTCGGATCTGTTTAACCCGAGCCGCAATATCCTCAGAACTTCCTGCTCCTTCTACTATGGTTGTGTTGTCCTTATCTATAGTCACTTTTTTGGCCGTTCCAAGATCTTCAAGACGGACATTTTCGAGCTTGATTCCCAAGTCCTCGGAGATGACTTTTCCACCTGTTAGGATGGCAATGTCTTCAAGCATGGCTTTCCGCCGGTCTCCAAATCCGGGGGCCTTCACTGCGACGGCATTAAGAGTTCCGCGGATCTTATTGACAACGAGTGTGGCCAATGCTTCCCCCTCTACATCTTCAGCAATGATCATGAAAGGGCGACCTGCCTTCGCTACTTGCTCCAACAGAGGAAGCAAGTCTTTCATGGAGCTAATTTTCTTTTCGTTAAGAAGAATGTATGCAGCTTCTACAGTACATTCCATTCGGTCTGGGTCGGTAACGAAGTAGGGAGAAAGGTATCCGCGATCAAACTGCATACCTTCAACCACTTCAAGAGAGGTGTCTATGCTTTTTGCCTCTTCAACTGTTATCACCCCATCCTTACCAACCTTGTCCATTGCCTGGGCAATGATCTCACCAATGGTTGAATCGTTGTTGGCAGATATGGATCCTACCTGGGCAATCATGTCGCCACGTACAGGCTTGGAAAGTGCCTGAATTGCACCTACAGCTTTTTCAACAGCCTTATCAATACCTCTCTTTAAGGCCATTGGGTTAGCCCCAGCAGCAACATTTCGGATCCCTTCGCGGACGATGGCTTGGGCCAAAACCGTCGCGGAAGTGGTGCCATCACCAGCTACGTCACTAGTTTTGCTAGCTACTTCCCGAAGCATTGCAGCTCCTACTTTTTCAAGACCACTTAACTCGATCTCTTTAGCAACAGTGACACCATCCTTGGTGACCACTGGTGATCCAAATTTCTTTTCTAGAACCACATTTCGACCCTTGGGTCCCAGAGTTACCTTAACGGCGTTCGCTAATTTATTGACGCCAGCTAGTAGGGCGCGTCGCGCCTCTTCGCCATGTGTAATGTCTTTGGCAGCCATTGAACTCTTCTCCTTACTTATTTTTTTCTGTGTTGATTTATCATCGACTCAGTTGAACTTAGTGTTAGCCGAGTCACCTCACATAATTCCAAGTACCTCATCCTCACGCATGATTATGTATTCAACATTCTCAATTGTTACCTCGGTACCAGCATACTTCCCAAATAGGATCCGGTCGCCAGTTTTAACCGACATCTTCACCTTGGTGCCGCTGTCCAAAACCTTTCCGTCGCCTACAGCCACTACTTCACCTTCCTGGGGCTTCTCTTTGGCAGTGTCAGGAATCACGATACCGCCCCGGTATTCTTCCTCCGGTTCGACGCGTTTGATCAGGACTCGATCACTTAATGGTCTAATCATTTGAATCACTCCTCCTTGCAACCATTTTGTTTAATTAAATCATGGAATCATAGGCCAATTATTAGACCTTACTTGCTACGTTTTTTTAGCACTCCTGATAAAGGACCGCCAACTATAGCAAGAGAGATAATTGATGTCAACGAAACTAAATTTATGAGCTCGAATTTCTGATTACTGTATGTTGGTTTTTTGTATTTGTATTCGTTAAAAGGGGCCTGTTCCCCTTTTCGTTTTAGGTCTAAAGATTTACCTGAAACGATTTTGAATATGAGATTTCCAAGATCTAATGTGGAATTATCATAAATAATTTAGCTAAACTCAGGACTTTAAGCTTGATATTGATGAATTTCAAAAACAAAAAGGATCACGATGAGAACACTTGAATTATCCGGAGCTGACAAGATTAATAGTGGAAAGGTTAGGGAGATTTTCTCTGTAGGATCTGATCTCCTTCTTTTGGTTGCGACTGACCGTATCTCGGCTTTTGACGTAATCTTACCTAAGACAATCCCCAATAAAGGGAAAATTCTCAATCAGATATCTAGTTTCTGGTTTGAAAGGACCAAACACATTGTTGACAATCATCTGGTCTCAATTGATGTGCAATCCTTTCCAGATCCTCTTAACCAGTATGTGCCAGAATTAAGCGGCCGATCATCCTTAGTCAAACGCTGTGATCCTCTACCCATTGAATGCGTAGTTCGTGGATACCTGACGGGCTCGGGTTGGAAAGATTATAAGCAAACTGGAAGTGTGTGTGGAATCAAGTTGGGTGCTGGATTGATGGAATCTGATCAATTAGATAGTCCAATTTTTACTCCAGCTACAAAAGCTAAAACTGGGCATGACATCAACATTTCTTTTGACGAGGCTTCTCAAATTGTTGGTCGTGATTTAGCGGAAAAGGTTCGAAGGATAAGTCTTGAGCTGTATAGGTGGGGAAGTGACTATGCGAGGGAGAAGGGGATCATCATTTGCGACACTAAATTCGAATTTGGGCAGATTGGTTCCCAACTATATCTGATCGACGAAGTTCTTACCCCAGACTCTTCCCGCTTCTGGCCAGCAGACAGATACACTGCGGGCAGATCTCAACCTTCTTTCGACAAACAATTCATTCGGGACTATCTTGAGACACTGGATTGGGATAAAAAATATCCTGGACCGGAGTTACCCGAGGAAATTGTGAAGGCGTCCGCTGAGCGTTATGTAGATGCTTACCGGATGCTTACAGGAGAAGAACCCCAATTAGATTAATGGAGAGATACTGAGTCCGTGCCAGACAATATGACCATTTTGGACATTGTAGCTGCCATCATTATGCTAGTTTCTATATTTGGGGCAGCTAGAAAGGGACTGGTGGCTGAACTGATTTCTCTGGCCAGCGTGGTGATTGGGCTGATTCTTTCTTTTATGTTTTATGATCGGATAGGTAAATTACTTGTCGACCTGCTGGTAGTAGAAACGTTGGCGTTAATGGTCGGGTTTTTTCTAATTCTTTTCACTTTTTTGATTGTCGGAATTCTGGTTGCAAGGCTGGCTAGACAGACTTTAAAGTTTTTTTTCTTGCGGTGGCTCGATCGTCTCTTAGGTAGTACTTTTGGAATTCTTAGAGGCTGGCTTGTGGTGGCGATTCTTTTTCTAGCGATGACTGCTTTTCCCATGACTGGAAGCTTGGTGGCTGATTCTATTTCGGGTGAATTTTTCTTAGCTAGCGCTAGAATAATTGTCCAATTTGCACCTCCAAAGCTAAATGAGAGATTTTCAAGTGAATACAATCGCATCTATGAACTTTGGTTGGAAAAAACTCGCCAGCAGCATCACACTCGAGAAAAATAATGATCAAGGATTCACTTGAAAAAATTATCAATGAACTAGTATCGAAAGGGATCCTTTGGCATGAGGTCAAGGCTCAGTTCGAGAAGCTTTTCATTATTCGTGTTCTTGTCGAGCAGAAGGGAAATCTTAAGAGAACGTCCGAAATAATGGGGCTCCACCGAAACACCCTTTCCAAGAAAATTAGACTTTATTCGGTTGATGCCAGAAAATACCGCAAATCGCCTTGAGTAGGGTTTTGGAGACTAGAGGCAGGGTTAAATCCCATTTTTTGGGATAGCCTTTTAAGCCTAGAAAGGAAAATGCAAGTCGTATGGCCACTACTCGCCTGTTGTTGCCTCTTCTCGCTCTTTCGCTGTACAACTTTTATTTTCTGAATCTCGGAAATTTCCCTTTTCTAGGAGCAGACGAACCCAGATACGCTCGTATAGGAGAAGAAATGCTCCTAACACAGGATTTTGTGACCCCTACTCTGAACTTTAGGCCGTGGCTAGAGAAGCCTCCTCTTCTATTTTGGATTGAGGCTCTCAGTTTCCGTTGGTTCGGTGTTTCTGAATGGTCGGCACGACTACCAGTTTCCGTTCTTAGTCTGCTCGCTGCGTTAGGATGTACGCTTTTATTGAAGAGATTGCATGGCCTGAGGATAGGCTTGCTGGCACTCATAATTCTTTCTTCTTGTCCCCTTTTCGTTATTTTCTCTCGGGCTGCCAGTACAGATGCTCCTTTGGTTGCCTGTCTAACTCTAGCTCTCATCTGGGCCTTTCAGGGATATTTGACCGGTGGAATAGCTTCTGCAGTTGCAGCTTCTATAGCCCTTGGCTTGGCAATTTTAGCCAAGGGCCCGGTAGCATTGCTTCTAGGGCTGAGCATTATTGTGGGTTTTAGCATCCTAAAGGGAAAGCCATTGGGCTCTCCGGCAATTGCTGGCGGGGTTCCTTGCATTAGGTGCAACAACAGTTCCTTGGTTTTGGTTGGTATGGAAAGCCAATGGAGAAGACTTTATTTCAACCTTTATTCTGAATCACCATTTAGCCCGCTTTTTCACGGATATTCACCACCACTCCCAGCCATTTTGGTTTTTTTTCCCTGTAATAATCATTGGCTGTTTCCCTTGGATAACATTTCTGGGTTCTTCTTTGTTTCGAATCTTGAAAAGACCGTCCTCCTTGCTGGACGGGGAAAAGGGGCTACGACTCTATTTATGGTTGTGGATGGTAATTCCTTTCCTTTTTTTCTCCCTGAGCACCAGTAAGCTTCCTGGCTATATTCTTCCAGTGGTTCCGCCACTTGCCATGCTGGTAGCCTTGGAATGGAAACGTCTTTTTGGTTGTGAAGGGAAAGCAACTCGAATGCTGAAAATAGAGCTATCCCTTATTTCTGCTGGTTTTGTTTTAATCGGACTGATCTTAGTATTCTCTGTGAGAATACAGTATGAAGCTTCTCTAGCAGGAGTTCTTCTGGGGTTTCCATTACTAATTGGTGCTCTGCTTTTGCACTGGCCAATTAGAGGCTATCGATTGAAGGCAGTATTTTTGGTTTTGACTGGAACAATGGTTTTTTTCACAGGTCTGGCATTTTGGAAAGTGATGCCCCAAATAGCCAGTTTTCATTCTTCCAAAAATCTTGTGGTGGCGATTAGGGAGAGACTATCTTCGACCCAGCCCTTAATTTTTTACAGGTTTTTTCACCATACTGCTAATTACTACTCGGACTATAAAGTTCTGTCTGAGTCGATCGATGACCTAGAAAACTTAAATACGTATTTGTCTCAACACCCACAAGAAATCTATTTAGTTCTTACTCAAAAAGCTGGGTTCAGAGAATTAACTGATCAACTGGACGTACAGAGGTTCCAGGCAGATGGAAATCAATTCCTTTTGGAAGTGAGGTTTCCTAGAAACAAGTAGTTATTTGTATCTGTTTATCTATCATGTCCCTGGTTGTTGCTAGGAGAGCTTTTAGTTAAGATCATTTCTTTGTAAATCATGCCACTTAAGTTGTTCAACACTTTGACTCAGAAAGTGGAAGAGTTTGTTCCGATAAAAGGTCGAACTGTTCGGATGTATACTTGTGGGCCCACAGTCTACGATTATGTACACATCGGAAATCTCCGTACTTTCATTGTCCAGGACATTCTTCGTCGATACCTTGTTCACTGCAATTATGAGGTCATGCAAGTCATGAATATTACGGATGTAGAGGACAAAATTATTGCTGGTGCGGCAGAACAAGGTATCGAGATTGAAAAATATACTGAACCTTATAAATGTGCCTTTCTAGAGGACATGAAGACCTTGAAAATTGGCAAACCGCAACTTATGCCTCAAGCCACGGATCATATTCCTGAGATGCTCGACTTGATCAAGTGTCTAACCAGAAAAGGGCTAACTTATGAACGTAATGGTTCCATCTACTTTCGTATTGGAGGTTTTCCTGATTATGGTCGACTCTCGGGCATTGACATTGAACGACTCTCAGAAAAGGGACAGCAAGATTCTGATGAATATGCGAAGGAGAACCCCCGTGATTTCGTTCTCTGGAAAAAACGCAAGCCGGGGGAAGCCTATTGGGATTCGAAACTTGGACGAGGTCGGCCTGGTTGGCACTTAGAATGTTCAGCGATGAGTATGAAGTATTTGGGAGAGAACTTTGATATTCACTGTGGCGGAATTGATTTAATCTTTCCACATCATGAGAACGAAATTGCACAAAGTGAGGGGGCTACGGGAAAGCCTTTTGTCAAGTACTGGATTCATTCAGCACATCTAATTGTAGCAGGTGAGAAAATGTCCAAGTCCCGAGGAAATTTTTACACTCTTCGCGATCTTTTGGGTAAAGGTTATGCTTCCCGCTCTATTCGTTATCTACTCGCATCTGTTCGCTATCGGACACAGCTGAATTTCACACTCGATGGCCTCCATCAGGCAGCTAAGTCACTGGAAAGGGTCAGTAATTTTTTGCAAAAGGTGAGGAAGGTTTCTTCCGATCAAGAAGGCAGCGAAAAAGTCCAGGAGCATATTGAGCAGGCTTCTAATGGCTTCAAGGAAGCCATGGATAACGACCTTAATACTGCAAAGGCTCTCGGGGTTTTGTTCACTCTCATTCGAAAAATCAACCCTTCACTGGAGAATGGTTTGGTTGGAGCTTCGCAAAAAAATGAGATTCTAGAGCTTTTTACGAATGTCGACCAAATTTTCGATGTATTCGAAATGGATAAGAAGGAACTGCAGGACCAAAAAGTTCAAAAATTGATCATGGAACGAGAAGAGGCCAGAAAAAGACAGGATTACAACCGAGCAGATGAAATACGCGACGAGCTTGCCAGTCTAGGTATCATCCTGGAAGATACCCAGGCTGGACCAAGGTGGAAAAGATCGAGGTGAAAAATAGAGTATTTGAAGAAGATCATGTCCCAATGATTTTTTATTGAGACCTTGGAAGACCTAGGGTGATTCTAAGATGGTTCAAGCATTCCATTTGTGAGGATGTGGCTTGAGTTTGTTTCCTCATTTACTTTAATGGAAACAAAGTTTGCCAGGTGAGTTGCATTCAGTAGCTGCAAACTTTATGGGATCTTTAGGACAAACTGGAGCGGGAAACGGGATTCGAACCCGCGACTTCAACCTTGGCAAGGTTGCACTCTACCACTGAGTTATTCCCGCTCTGGGTAAATGACAATGTTAGAATTGCATATTTGATCCTGTCAAGCTAGGTAAGGGTGATGGAGAAAACAGTCGAGCAAAAAATAGAAGGTGGAGCATGAATTCAACATATGTCAGGAGTGGGATTATTAGTCTTCTAATGGCTACATTTTCTGCTTGTGGAGTGTCTCCTACTGTTAGTCAGGAAACGGACCGAAGATTTCTGAGCATTGGAACTGCGCCACCTGGTGGAACCTTTTTTGTGGTAGGAGCTGCTTTAGCTGAGGCACTTAACCAAGTAGAGGAGGGAAAAAGATGGAGAGTGACTGCAGAGTCAACTAAGGGAACCAGTGAAAATATCCGGCGGTTGGCTAATAGAGAGCTCGACATAGCTCTAGCTAACGCCTCTATCTCCTATTTTGCGGTACGAGGAGAAGGTGACTGGGAAGGAGTTCAATCTATTTCCACGATCATGACTCTGGCTCCCAACGTTGCCCTTTTCATTGCTCCCAGTTCAATTGGAATTCGACAGTTAAGTGATTTGCGAGGGAGGCGTGTGGTACTAGGACCTGCAGGGGCCGGATTTGAATTATTTGTCGAACCCATTCTGCAGGCTCATGGTCTTTCCTACGAAGATCTGAGTGTTTTGCACGCTACCCAAGCAGGAGCGGTCGATTTATTGGCTGATGGTGGGGCAGCGGCAGCCTTTTTAGGGGGAGGAATTCCGACGGCATCTATTACACAGGCATCAGCTTCCCAGAAGATTGATTTTATTCCCTTTGATTCTGAGGTTAGAAAGAAGTTGATCAAAGACTATCCCTTTTTTGAAGCTGCTACGGTTCCTGCTGGAACCTACCGAAATCAAAGGGAAGATTTTGAGGGTCTCAACGTGGGATCTATGCATTTAATTGCTGATGCGGAAGCAGACCCAGATTTGATTTATCAGATCACTCGGATTTTGTTCGAAAATGGGGAACAGATTGCAGCTAGGCATCCGGTTGGACGTTTCATAAACGCCTCCAATGTGATTAAAGATACGGGAACTAAATTTCATCCTGGAGCCATTCGTTACTATAGGGAGATTGGAATTTGGGATCGAGACTAAATGCTCATTGTAACGGAAGCCCTGTATTAGGAAACCCCACTGGATTTAGAACTGGGCTTTCCGGTTTAATTTTTCTATTTGTCCTGGTTGAGGTTAATTATCCAAGTTTGTCGCCTCAGTCTCAATTGGCGGTGTTCAGCTCATTAGGACTCATTTACTGTTTTTCTTATATTCCAACAATTGGTTTCCCGCTCTGGTTGGACCATCTGTGCATTGGCCTTTCAACGTTTTGTGGCACTTATATTGTTCTCCAAACAGAGCGCTGGTCATCAACTCTCTGGTTGCAGGGAATCTCTTTGGGAAACCGTGCGGGAAAAGAACATATTCTAGATCTAATAATTGGTCTAATCGGTGTATTATTGGTGCTGGACGCCGCGCGGCGCAGCCTTGGATGGGCTCTTCCAGATCTAGCCTGCTTGTTTCTTGCCTATTGTTTTCTAGGTCCATATCTGCCTGACTGGTTGCTTCCACATCGGGGATACAGTCTCAGTCGCGTGGTTTCACAGGTGTTTCTGCAAAGCCAGGGAGTTTTTGGGGTCGCACTAAGGGTTTTGTTTACCTATGTGTTTCTTTTTGTATTGTTTGGAACTTTGCTGGAATTTACGGGAGTGACCTCTTTCATTCTAGGTCTCGTGCGCCGTCTTTTCTCCCAAAGCGCCGGTGCTCCGGGAAAAGTCGCAGTAGTAGCCAGCGGGTTGATGGGATCCCTCTCTGGGAGTGCCGTCGCTAATACCGCTACCACGGGAACTTTTACGATTCCGTTAATGAAGAACTCTGGGTTTCGCTCGGAGGTTGCCGGTGGAATAGAAGCTGCTGCTAGTAGTGGAGGGGCTTTGATGCCTCCTATTATGGGTGCGGCGGCTTACATGATGTTAGAGATGATTACTCCTGCTGTGACTTATGTGCAAATCATTCGCAGCGCTTTAGTTCCAGGACTTTTATACTATTTCTCTCTTCTTCTTTTGGTACATCTGTACTCCAAACGGTACCAGCTAAAAGAAAAAAACATGGGAGCAGTTACAAAATCAATCGTTCCGTGGGCAGGGGTGATTTTTGTAACTGCTCTGTCCG
This sequence comes from uncultured Acidobacteriota bacterium, assembly GCA_964569605.1. Lineage (GTDB taxonomy): Bacteria > Acidobacteriota > UBA6911 > RPQK01 > CBDAPI01 > CBDAPI01. The sequence goes on along the minus strand of CAZMUJ010000095.1, from coordinate 32,556 downwards.
TTCTTTTAATTTCCCTTTTCCTAGGATACACACCTTTGAGAGCTGTAACTTTTGCGATCCTTGGAGTCTCTGTGTTGAGTACCTTCTCACGACAGACTCGTCTCACGCGATCCAGTTTAATGGATGCATTGCATAAGTCTGCTCGGGGAGGAGTTCCCTTGATCTGTGCGGCGGCCTGTGTGGGAATCATCATTGGGGTGGTCACTTTGACAGGACTAGGTACCCGATTGCCATCTCTGATTCTGCCCCTGGCAGAACAAAATCTTTTAGCAGCGCTGTTTTTAATTATGATTTGTTCTCTGATTTTGGGTATGGGACTCCCTTCTGTGGTTTGTTATCTTCTTCTAGCCACATTCATAGGTCCTGTTTTGGGAAATTTGGGGATAGTTCCCCTAGCAGGTCACTTTTTCATTTTTTATTTCGGTATGATGTCGATGGTGACACCTCCTATTGCATTGGCAGCTTTTACGGCAGCTACGATTGCGGGCTCAAGAATGATGGTGACGGCTTGGAGGGCTTTTTCGTTTGCCTTTGTTGGTTTCACTCTTCCTTATATGTTTGTTTTTCAACCCAAGTTGCTACTCTTAGATTCCAGTGGCAATCCCCTTGCTCCACTGGAAGCAATTCCTGTTTTAGTCGTTTCTCTCCTAGGTATTACAGCCCTGGCAGGAGCCCTAGCAGGATTCTTTTTCTCTCCGTTGACCAGAAGCCAGCGTGGAATTCTTGTTCTGAGTGCCATTCTATTGCTCTATCCAGTAGATGTTTTGGAGTCTATCAATCTCCTTTTGCCAAGTATTTTCGGATTTGGATTGCTTTTTCTCTGTGTCATCTTGAATTGGTTCCAAATCCGTTCACCTTCTAATGATTTCAGTTAAGCATTTTTTGTTTTCAAAGAATGCCAAATAGTTTGTGGTAATTTTTGTAGTCGATAACCAATTAAGTATAGGCTCAGCTCTAAGCACTTACTTAAAATGCTTGTATTGAAAGCGTGAGAGCTTACTTGCTGGGAGAATATCGTTGGAGGATTAATGCCATGTTTATTGATCGTAGATTCAAGATGTTGTTACTGTTGCCGGGATTGATAGCGGTAGTGGTTGCTGGGGTGTCCTGTTCTAAGAACTTTGTTGAGCCAGAGGTAGTAGCGGAAACTTCTACCGAAAATAGACATAAACTTGACACGTCTGTTTCGGTAAATACGGATGGGGAGGTAGGCTTTCACATTCCGGAAGGCTGGGTGGAACAGGTGCCTTCTAGCTCCATGCGAAAAGCACAGTATCTTTTGCCTCGAGCTGAGGGAGATGCAGAGGATGGAGAGCTTATTGTATTCCATTTTCCTGGGCAGGGAGGATCAATCAAGTCCAATATTTCCCGGTGGGTGGGTCAAATAAGTCGTCCGGATGGGAGTCCTGCTGAAGAGGATGCAAAGATCTCGAAAAAACAAGTCAGGGGAAAAGAGGTTACTCTGTTGGATATCAGCGGCACATATCGGAAGTCAATGGGTCCCCTTTCTCAGGGTGCTCCCAAATCCGGTTTCCGTATGCTTGGTGCTATTGTTGGGACCAAGAGAGGACCCTGGTTTTTCAAATTGACTGGACCGGCTGTTACTGTAGCCAAATGGTTTGAGTCTTGGGAGAAGTTTGTAGAAAGTTTCCAAGTGAAGTGAAAAAGATTGGAATCACTCTGTCTCTATCAATATTTTAAGTCTCGTAATCCTGCTTTCCACTGCCTGCCGAATAGATTTTTCTGGAGTACTTTCAATAAAGCACTGGAAGTCTTTGAGGGCCATACGATATTTTTTCAAATTCGCTAGTGTCATTGCCCGTTCTAGAATTTCCGTTAGGGGATTGGATAGCAGGGGAATTCTACGATTCAACACTCGTAGGAGTTTTACCGGTTCTTCTCGTTTTTGGTATATCTGTTTCAGGTTCATCAGCATACGTAAGAGAGTGGAAGAATTGGAAAGAGGGCTTAAAAAAGACATATTAAATTTAAGTTTTCCCCCGAACAAATTAATCATCATAGCCCTACAGTCATCGGGCAAGAGGATTCTGCCTTCGTTGAAAGCATCCAAGTACAAATTTCTTCCACTGGAGCGAAATCCGAGCAAGAAGTGCCCTGGCATACCCACATTCCACGTTTGAAGGTCTAATTTTTCTGTAATCTCCCGGTATAAAATCGATAGTGTGATAGGGATACCAGTGCGATTGACAAGGACCTGATCCATTAAACTGTTCAGAGGATCATAATAGTTATTTTTGTTTCCATAGTAACCCAAGTTTTGGAACATAACCTTATTTGTATGCTCAATGATGGAGTAAGGAGAACGTGAACGCAGGTGTTTCCTTATTTTTTTTCGGATACGACTAACCTGTGCCAATGAGTTTTCGTACTGTAGCTCTGAATTATCGATCCGAGCGACCTGGAGTGCCATGCGAAATAGATTCCATGTTCGTTGGGGCTCCTGAATTGCTTGTAGGAACTCTTCTAAATAAGGATCAAGGTTCTGATAGGGGTTTTTTGATATCAAGGACAGCTAACCAATCTTAACCTTTTAGTTATAAGTAAGTGTCTTAATGATTTTTTCTAATACGCTAGTACTTGTATTTAGATTTTGCCAGATCAAGCCATGAAAAAATGAGGATGCTCCCAATTAGACCAATGGCACTCATGACATTAACCTGGATTCTGTTTCTTCCCAAGTTTTACTTCACTTCAGTAGTTTGATCAGTGCAATTTATATAATTAAAATAACGAAAAATTTTGCCTTTTGCAGAGTTCTTCGCTAGAGTTCATGCGTGAATTAATGGGTCGGGGTGGCTGGTAAGTTTCCCCTGGTTTTTTTAAGGAGATAAAGGATGCTTCTGGCCATCTTCATCTGGCTGTTCACGATTGTTACGACAATTACCTTTGCTGGTCGTTACTGGTGGTTTCCTGAGTCTGCCTCTAGTCATGGGGGAGTACTGGACGGACAGTTTGTCGTCACTCTATTAGTGACTGGAATCGTTTTCATTCTTGCCCAAATTGGGTTGGGTTGGGTTGTTTTTCGATATAGAGACACTGGACAAAATCAGGCAGTGTACAGCCATGGAAATCATAAGCTAGAGATCATTTGGACCTCCCTGACCGCAATTGTTTTCTTTTTAATGGTTTTACCTGGACAGAAGATTTGGGCTGATCTCCACCTTACTCTCTCTCCCGAAAATGCCATAAGGATTGAAGTAACTGGTCAACAGTTTGCGTGGAATATTCGCTATCCAGGGCCTGACGGACGTTTTGGAATTATAAAACCAAATCTAATTGAGGATTCAGCTGGGAATCCACTTGGTTTGGACTTTAATGACCCTGCAGCACAGGATGATTTGGTCTTGCCTACTATGGCTATTCCAGTAAACCGCCCGATTGAATTATTACTGCGGTCAAAGGACGTGACGCATGCCTTCTCAGTTCGAGAGCTTAGGATTAAGCAGGACACAGTCCCAGGACTGTTGATCCCTTTGCGTTTTACTGCCACGAGCACAGGATCTTTTGAAATTGCTTGCGCCGAACTGTGTGGGATGGGCCACCATCGAATGCGTTCATTTATTGAAGTTCTCAAAGAGGATGAATATCAGGATTGGCTTCTAGAAATGGCAGAGGAATAGGAAGGTTAGGGGAGGAATTTATGGTTGATTCGGTTCATCCACACGCTGTACATGAACCACCCTCTGGATTCATCAGTAAGTACATTTTTAGCAAAGACCACAAGGTTATTGGAATTCAGTATTATCTTTTGGCGTTGTTCTCGGTTTTTGTGGGAATGGCCCTGTCTGTTCTTATTCGAATTAACCTGGTTTGGGCTGGAACTGAATTTTCCATTTTGGAAACGTTGTTTCCCGAAGGAGCTCCTGGGGGAGTAATGACGCCAGAGTTTTATTTGGCGATGTTAACAATGCATGGAACTATGATGGTCTTCATGGTTCTGACTACTGCTCCCCAAGGTGGTTTTGGGAACTACTTTCTTCCCATTCAAATCGGTGCACGGGACATGGCGTTTCCGACTCTTAATATGCTCTCTTTCTGGTTGACTTTTGTGTCATTGGTCGTCCTTCTAGGAGCTTTTTTCGTGGCGGGTGGTCCACCAATATCGGGTTGGACGGCTTATGCCCCATTGAGCGCACTTGGAGAAATTGCAGGGCCTGGACTTGGGAGAGGACAGGATCTATGGATTATTAGTATAGCGATTTTTTGTATTGCCTCTCTTCTCGGAGCGCTTAATTTCATTACAACTGTCTTGGATTTGAGAGCCAAAGGAATGACACTGATGAGGATGCCACTGCCAACCTGGAGCTGGTTTGTGACAGCGATATTAGGACTATTGGCTTTTGGAGTATTGCTGTCAGCAGGTGTTTTACTTTTACTGGATCGTCTTGCTGGAACAAGTTTTTTTATACCAGGCGGACTGGTGGTAAGTGACCAACTCATCGATCATAAGGGCGGTTCTCCACTCCTTTGGCAACATCTCTTCTGGTTCTTTGGACATCCGGAAGTCTACATTGCAATTCTTCCAGCCATGGGAGTTACTTCTCAGGTTCTTTCCGTATTTTCCCGCAAAGCTATTTTTGGCTATCGAGCAATGGTCTATTCGATGTTTGCCATCGGTATTTTGGGCTTCATGGTATGGGGGCATCACATGTTCATGAGTGGAATGAGTCCTTATTCGGCGATTCTTTTCTCTCTGGTCACCACAGCTATTGCTGTGCCCTCTGCGATTAAGACTTTCAATTGGTTAGGAACATTGTGGGGAGGGAAAATTCAGTTCGATTCCCCGATGCTTTTTTCGATCGGCTTTGTCTCCTTGTTTGTGAGTGGAGGTTTGGGCGGTTTATTTTTAAATCAGCCCGCCACGGATATTTATCTTCATGACGGGTATTTTGTGGTAGCTCACTTTCACCTCGTTATGGGTGTTGCATCTATTTTCGGCATTTTTACGGCAACTTACTATTGGTTTCCCAAAATGTTTGGCCGACAGATGAATGAAAATCTAGGAAAAATTCATTTTTGGTTCACCTTCATTGGTGTAAACACAATCTTTATGCCTATGCATTTTCTTGGCATTGCTGGACATCCGCGACGTTACGCAGACCTTTCAGGGTTTAATTTTCTTGCCGAAATGTGGCCTCTCCATTTGTTCATATCAATTGCGGCATTTATTACGATAATTGCACAGTTTGTGTTCCTATTTAATTTTTTCTGGTCTCTATTCAGGGGGCGTAACGCTGCAATGAATCCTTGGAATGCCACCACTCTTGAGTGGGAAATCCCTTCACCACCGCCTCATGACAACTTTGGAGATCGGCAGCTGACAGTTTGCCATGGGCCATATGAGTACAGTGTTCCCGGTCGAGAGAGGGATTTTGTCATGCAGACTGAAGGTGAACAGGAGTGAATTGACGTCTAATGGGAACCCTTGCTCGTACTTTATCTACCAATCAACAGACTGGGAACGGATTTCCCACGGATCAACGCCATTGCTATACCGGAATAATGGTTGGTCTGTGCGGCATCCTAATGGTTTTTACAGGTTTTACAAGTGCCTATTTAGTCCGACGGGGCATAGGAGCCGATTGGCAGTCCATTTCATTGCCTTCCCTGATATGGGTGAATACTCTAATTCTTTTGACAAGTAGTCTCTGTCTGGAGTATGCCCGTCGAAGTGTTCAAAACATTCCAGTTCTATGGAGATGGTGGATCACTGCAACAGCCCTTGGTCTTACTTTTCTGTTTGGACAGGGAATTGTCTGGAAGCAGCTTTGGGAAACAGGGTTGTTTCTTAGTAGTAATCCTAGTAGCTCTTTTTTTTATCTATTTACGGCAACCCATGGCATACATCTACTAGGTGGGATCGTGGCTTTACTGGGGATGACGTTGAAGCTCTATAAGGGTCGGTTACACCAAGTTCACGTTAATGTAATGGCTATTTACTGGCATTTCATGGATGGGCTTTGGATCTTTCTGTTGTTGTTATTTGTAGTGGGGAGGTGAACTGAATGGCAAGTGGTAACACGGGGCTTTGGAGTGGAGGAGGTTCTCCTTTTTCGATTGGCTCCAAGAAGTTGGGGATGTGGCTTTTCATTCTTTCGGATGCATTGACATTCTCGGCCATGCTCATTGCCTACAGCTATGTGAGGATAGCTAATCCTGACTGGCCAAGGCCCTTCGACGGTCACAGTATCTTTCTTGCAAGCATCATGACATTCTGCTTGCTTTCCAGTTCACTCACGATGGTTTTAGGTGTAGGGGCTGCGCATCATGGCAACCGAAAGAAGGCAGTTTTATGGATACTTGCTACTATCCTAGGCGGTCTGCTTTTTATCATTTTACATGCCAACGAATGGATGGGACTAATCCATGAAGGAGTAACCCCATTTGATAATCCATGGGGTGTTCCTTTGTTTGGCGCCACCTTTTTTGCACTTACCGGTCTGCATATGACTCACGTAACGCTGGGCGTCATCTATTTGGCTGTAATCGCATGGGGTTACGGGAGCGAGAGATTTAGTTCAGAGGATGTTGAAGTAAGTGGTTTATATTGGCATTTTGTAGATCTTGTCTGGATGTTTGTTTTTCCTCTTGTCTATTTAATGTCAAACCAAATCTAAAAGAGGCAAACTTATGAGTTCTGAAGATCACACCAAGTCTTTTTTGTTTGTTTGGCTTAGTCTTTTGGTTTTAACGATATTGGAAATAGTGTTGGCGTATGTAAGCATGGAAGTAATTCTCATGCTTGTAACGCTATTGTTGTTGTCTTTTGTGAAAACAGGTCTTATTGTTGCCTATTTCATGCATATGAAATTTGAATTGCGAAGCCTATTTTGGGCTCTAATCCCGGCTACAGTTATTTGCATAGTTTTGATGGCAGCATTTTTCCCAGATAGTCTCCGAATCCTTCAGTTGCCTGATGTCGGTGCAAACTGATAATTCGAATAGAAATCCTTTAAGTCCAGAAAATGTTTTTGTTTCTAACAAGTTTTTCGACAGTGTCGGCAGTATTAGCCCAGGGTTGTGCGATGTGTCGCAGTACTCTTGAAACTCAGAACGAATCTATTAATACGGTTTTGCAGCTGGGCATCTTGGTGTTATTAGTCCCTTCTCTCGTAATTCTGACAATTTTTCTTTACATTGCGTGTAGAAAAGAATCTGACACTTAAGGCTGCCAATAAAGATCTTAAAAAAAAGTCTAAAAAAAACGTGGATGATTTGGGATAATAAGGTTGGTTTTCCGGTTTTTAAGTTGGTGGACTGTTAAAAAATATGCCTAAAAAGATCGTAAAAGAGAAAAACAAGGCGGAAAAATGGAAAATCCGACGGCGTAATTTTACTTATGCTTGTGTTTTTAGCTTTCTCGGGGCCAACTTATTAATGACGCTTCGTTTTTTCTTTCCACGCACACTATTTGAGCCGAAAACTAGTTTCACCATTGGTTCTCCAGGAGATTTTGGGTTTGGAATTGATACGAGATTCCAGCAAAAATATCGTATCTGGGTAGTAAGAAATGCTTCACGCCTTTTCGTAATTTATGCTCGTTGCACTCATCTAGGGTGTACTCCCGATTGGGTACAGAGTGAAAATAAGTTCAAGTGCCCCTGTCATGGTAGCGGTTATGACAATGAAGGGGTTAACTTTGAGGGTCCTGCCCCGCGACCTATGGACCGGGCTAAACTTTCTTTAAATCCTCAGGGGCAAATTGTCGTAGATGTTAGTCAGCTTTATCAGTGTTCACCAGGAGCTCCCTGCAATTTTGATAATTCTGAGGCCTATTTGACTGTATAACAATTTTCAGATGATCTTTATGAGGAAAAGAAATGCCTGACGATCCAATTTCAGAAGAGTCAAAAAAAAGGGGGAAAATTTCTTCCGTCATCGTCAGGATTAAAAATGGTATTTGGCCCTTTATAGAAAAGGGAAAAGAAGATCTCAAAGCTGCCCAAAATTATAAGAAGACTCAGGTATGGAAATCTGTTTTTCGGCACAAACTCGATGACACCCCGCGTACTCGATCACTTGCAGTCCTGACCAATGTTTTCCTCCATCTTCATCCGGCTAAGATAAATAGAGACTCTGTCCGGTTTAATTTCACTTGGGGCATGGGAGGGATCAGCTTTTACCTGTTTTTTGTTTTGACCATAACAGGTATATTTCTGATGTTTTATTATCACCCGACCAAGGGTCAGGCCTTTGCAGATATTATGTATCTGGAAAATGATGTCCCTTTTGGGGGGTTGCTACGCAACATGCATCGTTGGGCAGCGCATGCGATGATCCTTACGGTTTGGTTGCATATGCTCCGTGTTTTTTTAACCGGCTCTTATAAGACTCCAAGGGAATTCAATTGGACAATAGGTGTTATTCTTCTGGTTCTTACGATGTTGCTTTCATTTACTGGATATTTACTGCCCGATGATCAACTGGGATTTTGGGCTGTTACGGTGGGTACTAGTATGGCGAGAGCAACTCCTCTTTTGGGACATGAGGGTCCTTTTGGTCCAGAGCTTGGGATGACGGCTTTCAATGATGTACGTTTTGCTCTATTAGGTGGTTCAATTGTGGATGCAAATGCCTTGCTGCGGGCCTACATTTGGCACTGTATCGCTATTCCTTTGATTCTTTCGGCACTTTTAGCAGTCCACTTTTGGCGAGTGCGCAAGGATGGAAGTATCTCCGGTCCGTCTCCAGTAGTTCTCGAGTCCGAAATGAAGAAGAAATACAAGGTCTAAGAATGCTTCAAAGTGATCAGGTGAAAAGAGGTCGATAAATGGATTGGGCTCAACTCTGGGAAATTGTCTCACTTCCTGACAACATCCCGATTGTTTTCTTGTTAGTGTTGCTTCCGTTTTTTCTATGGTACGGTTTGCGACAAGCTTTTGCCAATGACCGTTTGATCAGTCGACTGGAAGTCGATTCTGAACTTGCAAAAAAACACCATCGCAAGATTGAGCCCTTTAGAGAAGGTTGGGACCTCAAAGTTTATGTTTGGCCATATCTACTGCGCATTGAGTTTCTAGCTGCAGTGATCGTAACATTTGTATTGATGGTCTGGTCAATAACCTTAAACGCACCTTTAGAGGAACCTGCCAATCCCAACTTGACTATGAATCCATCTAAGGCACCTTGGTATTTTCTAGGTCTCCAGGAAATGCTGGTCTATTTCGATCCTTGGATTGCCGGTGTAGTTATGCCCACGCTAATCATCATGGGACTGATAGCGATTCCCTATACAGACAAAAATCCACTTGGAAATGGCTACTATACATTTAAGCAGAGAAAATTTGCCATTCTTGCTTTTAGTTCTGGTTTTGTTCTTTTGTGGTGTGTATTCATCGTAATTGGAACCTTTATCCGAGGTCCTGGTTGGATGTGGTTTTGGCCAGGTGAGACCTGGGATCATCACAGACTCGTGTTTGAAACGAATCAGGATTTTCACGAGATACTTGGACTTACCAGTCAACCTTGGATTTCCCTGGTTGGTGGAATGGCTGTTGGGCTCTATTTTTTGGTGTCGGGTTGGATCTGTCATCGATTCCTGGTTTGGAATGATTTCACACAGCGCATTTACTCACAGATGACGCTTACACAGTATCTAATTTTCCAACTTTTCATGACAACGATGATCTCACTACCTGTAAAAATGGTCCTTAGGCTTCTTTTTCGGATTAAATACGTAATGGTGACGCCATGGTTCAATATATAAAAGGCTGGTTTCGGAAGCTTGAGGAGGATCCGGTTCCCGAAAAAGATCCTATCATCTATTCTTCCTTGGGGACGCCTCTTGCCATATTTTCACTGCTTTTGATGTTAAGTTTGGTGTGGGCTCTTTACGAGGAGATGTTTGGGTTGAGACCCTGGCGTGAGCACCAGGCAACCTTTGCTTCTCTTTATCGATCCGCACTCCAAGAAATGGTTCCTTTAAGGGTGCAAGAAGTTGCCGAAATCAAGTCCAGTATGGGGTATCAAAAACTGGAAGAGAAACTGCTAACAGTTGAGAAAAATATTGCTTTAGACCTGCAAAATCTTGAGGGAAAAGAACGCCAGATTCGTGCACAACTGGATGTGATAACAAAATCTTTTGCCTCCTCTCGTAGCGAGCTTCAGGCCAAGATGTACGAGCTAGAGACAGCCCATTCACAAAGTTCCCGAGAAGACCTTAGGGATATTGTTGAGAAGTTGAAGTTGCGATCCTATGAATTTGAATTTTCTTCCGGAATTAAAAAGTTTACATACCTGGAACTGGAAGAGTTTTTCAACGACTTGAAAGTCAGTCAAGGAGAACTGCAGGCAGAAAAATCCCGTCTTTTGAAATCGCCTGGTCAGTTACGTTCAGAACTTAGAACCTATCTCGATAATCGTTTGACGGGCCTTACAGAAACGCAAATTAATGGTCTGATTAGTGGTATTGACAACTCAAGTATTGAGATTAAACAGATCCACAATCCTGAAATGAATTTGGTTGATCGTTGTGAATCTTGCCACTTGGGAATTAGAGAGCCTGTTCAGCTAACTCCTGCCAACATGGCTGGGAACCGGCTGTTTGTCAGTCATACTTCTTCCTCAGAGCTTCTAGCAATTCATGATCCTGAGGTTTTCGGCTGCTCGCCCTGCCACAATGGAAATGGTGTGGGAACTGTCAGTACGACTAGGGCACATGGAAAGTACAAGCATTGGCTTAGACCTCTTTATAGCCAAGAGAATTTTGAAGCTGGCTGCGTTCAGTGTCATTTGCTTGATCGCCAACTAAAGGGATCTGAAACATTCAATTCCGCTAAAGGTCTTTTTCAGGACCGGGGGTGTAGGGGCTGCCACGCTTACGAGGGATTTGATGTTGAGCTTGCTCAAATAAGGGAGGCCCGCAAGAAAATTGGTGACTTAGAGCTAAGCAAGGAAACCACGAGAGTTGAGATTGAAAGATTAAATGAGCAAGGAGACAGTGCGGAAACCAATGAACAGGCAAACAACTTTTACGCAAAGGCTATTCAGAGAACCCTTCGAATTGCTGAGATTGATGCTGATTCCAGTATCCTTGCTACTCGACTAGATGGACTTCTCATGGAAAGAAAACGAGTGGGACCTAATCTTAAGGAGATTCGAAATAAGCTGCGGCGTGAGTGGATACCCTCGTGGATCAAAAATCCTCAGGAGTTTAGATCGACCACCAAGATGCCTCATTTTGACTTAACAGATGAAGAAGTCCAGGCAATCTCAGCCTTTATTTGGCAGTCTTCAATTAGTGAGGGGATAGATTCTCAGATTTCTGGAGATGTTGCCCATGGGCAAGATTTATTTGAGTCCCGTGGTTGTTTGGCTTGCCACTCGGTTGGAGAAGGAAAACAGGCCATGGGTGGTTCCTTTGCTTCCAACTTGACACGGGTAGGAGAAAAGGCAAACTATGATTATCTGGTTCGTTGGATCCACAACCCGCGAGAAAGAACGCTTCCCTATGATCCAGTTGTGGGGCGTGATGTTACCCGAGAAGACTATGAAAGCCACAATTTGCCCTTTCGGTTTGATCTTGAGAATAACAAAAGTCCTCTTGGGGATCATACACTGCAAGTCCAAAATGAAACTGTGATGCCTAATCTCAGATTGACATGGCAGGAATCACGCGATGTCGCATCCTATTTGATGACATTGAAGAGCAAAGATATCCACTATGAAGACACTCCGTTCATGGACGATTCTCAGCTTTTCGATAAGGGTCGATTTTTGGTTAGACACTATGGTTGTGCTGGCTGTCATGAAATCGCTACTTTAGAAGAGGAAGGAAAGATCGGGACTAACTTGACATTGGAAGGAAGCAAGCCTAAAGAGCGTCTTGATTTTGCCTTGCTTACTCATGAGGCGAAGGAGGAGGGTTGGTATAATCACAAGGGCTTTTTTGAGCACAAGCTTAGAGATCCTTCTGTTTTTGACAGAGGTAAATTAAAAAATGATCTCGAACAACTCAGAATGCCTAACTTTCATTTTTCTGATGTGGAAGTAGATCAATTAACTACCCTATTGCTCGGGAGCGTAGAATCTTGGATTCCGGAGCGGTTTCACTACGCCCCCTCAGATGAAAGAAAGGATATTCAAGAAGGATGGTGGGTAGTCAATAAATACAATTGTCAGTCCTGTCATGAGTTTTCTGCAGGGGAGGATACTGTGCTGCAGAAGCTTACTCAATATCAAGGAGAACAGGCTGAAAAACTCCCTCCTTCTTTGGTTGGGGAAGGAGCGCGAGCCAATCCAGAGTGGCTTGCAAATTTTTTAAAGAACCCGGCTCTGAGAACTACCCATGTCAACACCAACGGTGTCCGACCGTATCTCGATGTTCGTATGCCGACCTTTAATCTTTCAGACGGTGAAATCGGAGTATTAGTTCGCTTTTTTGCAGCTCTGTCTAAACAGCCTGTACCATATCTTTCACCACAATTAAAGCCACTTTCTCGAGAGGAAAGAGCCATGGCTCGAGACCTATTCACAAGCAATGCAGCTCCTTGTTTGCGTTGTCATGCTACTGGGGATTCGAGGAAAGATTCCGAAAAAACTGCTCCTGATTTTGCTTTGGTAAATTCTCGGCTTAAGCCCGACTGGACAAGACGTTGGCTTGTACATCCAGAGATTATTCGTCCTGGAACAGCCATGCCGTCTGGATTGTTCCGTTGGGATGGCCAACGCTGGGTTTTTGCCTTGGCTGACCTTCCTAGTTTCCGTAAATATAAGGGAGACCATGCGGAGCTTGTGGTACGATACATGTTCGAATTTACTGAAAAGGAACAGCAAAGGTTGAGTCGTAGATAGGGGCTGAAATTCCCTGATTCGTCGGGTTCATCTTTTTTAATCTCTAGATACTTATTTCCATGAAAGGTTCAGAAATGTGTCGCTCTAGAAATCTCATTATTTTTATATTTGCAGGAATTGTTGCAGTGAGTTGTGGCGGAGGAGACGCTCCAAAGTCTACAGAAACGACTCCTGCGGATAAAGTTCCCATGCCCATAACAGCTAAAACCGTTGATGCCTCCATGACTGGAGGTATTTCTGGGGGGGTCCGTTATACAGGTAAGCCCGGTCGAAAGGTGCGTATACGTATGAATGCTGATCCAAATTGCTCTGCTAAGCACAGTTCTCCTGTCTATGCTCAGGATCTTCAAATTAGTGAAGACGGTGGACTTAAAGATGTATTTCTTTGGGTCAAGGTGGGCCTAGAAGATTATAATTTCCAACCTCCTTCTGAGGTGGTTACTTTGGACCAGAGCGGTTGTGTTTATGTGCCTCATGTGTTGGGGATTCAATCTGGGCAAGAACTAAACGTCCTAAATAGTGACGATACGACTCACAATATCAACCCCTCACCGTCTAATAATCGTGATTGGAACATCTCTCAGGCTCCAGCTTCTCAGCCCATCGTGAAGAAGTTTGCCCGAACCGAAGTGATGATCCCGGTTAAGTGTAATGTCCATCCCTGGATGAAGTCTTATATTGGTGTCGTACCACACCCTTATTTCGTGGTGACTGGATCTGACGGGCGATACAGTTTGGAGAATTTACCTCCAGGCGAATATACGCTTGAAGTTTGGCATGAACGGCTGGGAGCTCAGGAACAGACAATCACTGTTGCGACGGGTCAGATCTCTACCATTGATTTTGAGTATGGAGGTTAAGAGCCAATTCACTCTTGGCCTCAGCTTTAGGTTGATTAACTTCTTGGATGGGATCATGTCTGGGATTGCAATTCAAAGCCTCGCTAGATAAGTCAATGGGCAAGCGGGTAAATCGATTACTCCACTTGTTCTGTATCGTCTTGACCACCTGTACTTTTGTCTTGATTGTTGCAGGTGGACTTGTGACTAGTAACGATGCAGGTTTATCTGTGCCCGATTGGCCATTGTCTTATGGTCAATGGATGCCAGAGATGGTAGGAGGAGTTTTCTATGAGCACGGTCACAGAATGATTGCCGCGATAGTGGGAATTCTCACTCTAATACTCAATGCTCTTTTACTTTTCCTGAAAGCGGATCGCGGCTTAAGGCAGCTGGGTCTTGTCTGCATGATTGTGGTTTTAGTTCAGGGATTGTTAGGAGGGGTTACGGTATTGTTAGAATTACCCGTAATGGTATCGGTTTTGCATGCCAGCCTCGCTCAGGTGTTCTTTTGCTTGGTAGTTTCCCTTGCTCTTTTTACGTCTAGGATCTGGCCCCCCAAGGTTTTATGGGCAAAGCCCAATCAGGCTCATATTAAATACCCGATAGCACGTTTGTTGACACTAGCACTCTTTGTGCAGTTGATACTCGGAGCGTTACTTCGCCACAGTGGGACGATTGATGGTGTAAAAGCTATGAAGATAGATATCTGGGCCCTACTGGGACATCTTTTAGGAGCATTAGTAGTTATTATTTTGACTGTTGTTGTGGCATTTCCAGTATTTAAAAAGAATTCAAAAGGTCTACTTTTACAAATTTGTGGAGCGCTATTGGGGTTAGTTTTTGTCCAGACTTCTCTTGGTGTTTTTGCCCTATTGGTTCGCCTTAATGCTTTTAACAGAATTCAACCGATGCCGACCGACGTAGCGATGACGACAAGCCATCTCGCAGTTGGTGCCATTATGTTGGCGATTAGTTTGATATTGACTCTATTGTGCAGGTCCTCACAGATCAAAAAACCTGGGATTTACCCAAGCCAGGTCTAATAGAAATTGAAAATACTGTGAATTTTTCCAATTTGACTGAATTCATACGTCCCTATTTTGATCTTCTGAAGCCAAGGGTTTCTAGCCTAGTTGTAGTCACAACGGCTACTGGCTTTTACCTAGCCTCTGATTCTCCTCTCGATTCTTGGGCTTTAATCTATACCGTTTTGGCGACTGCCCTACTAGCGGGAGGGGCCGTTTGTTTGAATCAAGTTTTGGAACGTCATGCGGATGCACAAATGGACAGAACATCAGGTAGACCATTACCGACTGCCCAACTTAGAGTAATAACGGCGACCCTGTATGGTGTTTTACTACTTCTTTCAGGGACACTTATCCTTAGTTTTAAAATCGATATTTTGCCAGCCATGTTGGGTCTAGCTAGTAGTCTGATTTATTTATTTGCCTATACTCCCTTGAAAGGCAAGACGCCATTTTGTACAACTGTGGGGGCTTTTCCTGGTGCAATCCCCCCCCTCATTGGTTGGACTGCTGCTAAAGGTCAGCTTACGATTGAAGCTTGGACACTGTTCGGAATTCTGTTCCTTTGGCAATATCCTCATTTTCTCGCCATCGCATGGATCTATCGGGATGATTATCGGCGGGGCGGCTTCAAGATGCTTCCGCTCATGGATACTTCGGGAAGAAGGACAGCTGTCCAAATTGTTATATTCACCTTTCTCTTGGGATGCTTGAGTATCTTTCCATGGGGATTGGAACATGCAGGGAATATTTATCTTGGGTCTGCCGTTGTTCTCAGTCTAGCTTTTCTGACTACCAGTTTGATTCTATTACGAACTCCAACACAGGTGTGTGCAGGTTATGTCATACGTGCTTCCATTGTTTATCTTCCTCTTCTGCTGTTGATGCTGGCTTTAGACCGTTTGTAGTAGGATCCGTTTTGTAAGTTAAAGAAGTTGATAGGCGCCCTTTGGGTTGTAGAAGCTAACCCAGTTTTCTGGGCAAAGGGTTACGAAGATCGTCTTTTACTAGAGTACATTTTCAGTATATCAAGATTTGAGTTTCAATTTTCAATCTGAAGGGGCGATTTTCCTGTATTTCCCTTTAAAAAAAAGCAAAGGTTCTCTTGTTTTAGGATTCAGACGTCCTAAAACGACTCTGCCTATCATGATTGTGTGATCGCCACCGTCATAAGTGTTTTCTAAGTTGCATTCGAGATGACCTATACATCCTCGGATTAAAGGAATACCTGAGGCTCCCCTCCAGGTTAGGTGTCGGGATCGGTCAGTTCCAGGAGTGGCAAAATAGTTTGAGATGTCGGTTTGTTTTTGGGAGAGAATATTGATGGCAAAAATCTGGCTCTCCAAGAAAGAGTTTAGTCCGCCTAGGCGATTATGGAGGCAGACAAGTATCAAAATCGGATCTAGGGAAACGGATGTAAAGGAATTGACGGTGACTCCATAGGGCTGATCCTGACGGTCAAGAGTACTAACAACTGTAACTCCACTAGCAAAATTTCCCATGATTTTTCGAAATAGATCTGGATTTATTTTCAAAGTAAGATCCTCCCATTAACAAGGTTAAAACTTTAGATTAAGTAAAGGTCCAATTCAATTCTGAATTTTTTAATTCGGAGTTCTAGGAAAAAGATTCATGTAATTGAGGTTCTCTATTTGACCCTCCAGAGACCAAATTTTAGTGAAAGTCATGTGAAAAAACATTAGGTTCCTCAATCTTAACAACCCAGAAACAATCTGCCAGGATAGACACAATGTTGTTATCCTTCTGTAAAATTCCTTCAATAAGGAGAAATGGATGGTTTATTAGAGTGTCCTTGTTTTTCTTGAAAACTCGAGGATTAATCACGATATTGGAAATTCCAGTTTCATCTTCCAAGCTCAGAAAAACGAATCCTTTAGCTGTTGAAGGGCGCTGTCGAGCGATGATACACCCAGCTACTCTAACGCGCTGAAAATTTTCAAGTGACGATAATTGAGTAACTGGAATTGCCCCTTTTTCTGATATGGATTTTCGGATCAATTCCAGTGGATGAGGCCCAGTGGTTAAGTGGGTTCCATGATAGTCGGCCTGCAGACGTTCGAAAGCATCCATGTCGTCAAGAGGGTACGAATCTTCCGGTATGAAAGATATGGATCTGAAAAGAGGTCCAGTTGGACGTGAGAGTTTTTCTATTTGCCAGAGAGCTTCACGGCGTTTCATGTTGAAACAATTAAAGGCTCCGATTTCAGACAATGTGACTAGGTCAGATTTTCCTAGCTGGCATTTTTTAACAAAATCCTCCAGGTTTTGGAAGGGAGTTTCCTGTCGTTTTTTAATTATCCGAAGGCCTGTTTTTTTATGTAACCCTTGTGCGTATAGAAAACCCAGTCTCAAGGACCCATCAGCTTCAATCGTACATCGCCAGTTTGAGAACGACACGTCGATAGGTCTGACTCTCAGTCCCCGATGTTGAGCATCTTTTACAAGAGTGGCGGGATGATAGAAGCCCATGGGTTGATTGTTTAAAAGAGAGGCATAAAATGCAGCCGGAAAGTGGGATTTCAGGTATGCACTAGCGTAGGTGATTAAGGCAAAGCTAGCCGAATGAGATTCGGGAAAACCATATAGGGAAAAAGAAGCAATATAATTAATAATCGTTTCCGCTTTTTCTCCTACAATCCCATTGTTTTTCATCCCCTGGCGTAGTTTTACTTTAATTTCCTCAATCCTCTGCGTAGATCTCTTGAAGTTGAGGGCCCGTCTAAGTTCCTCTGCTGTGCCTCCAGAAAATCCCGCAACTTTCATTGCAATTTTCAAGATTTGTTCCTGGAAAATAGGAATTCCAAGAGTTCGTTTGAGGATGGGTTTGAGAGAAGGATGCGGATAAGTGATTGGCTCTAGTCCAGCCCTTCTTTTAAGATAAGGATGAACCATCTGCCCAACAATAGGTCCTGGACGTATAATAGATAATTGAATAACTAAATCGTAAAAACAGCAGGGTTTAAGTCGAGGTAAAATCATCATCTGAGCTCGACTTTCAACCTGAAATAAGCCGATTGTCTCGGCATTCTGCAACAGCTCATACGATTTGGGGTCATCTTCTGGAAGAGAGGATAGGTCTACCTTTTTACCCGAATGTTGTCGAACCAATTGGATTGCATCCTGCAATACTGACATCATGCCTAGTCCCAGGAGATCTATTTTGATAATGCCTAGATCGGCACAGTCCTCTTTGTCCCACTGGATAATTCTACGACCTGGCATGGAGCTGTTTTCCAGAGGAACAATTGAATTCAAAGGGTTTCGAGCAATGACCATTCCACCGCTGTGTTGACCTAGATGTCGGGGGAGATTTTGTATCTGTCTCCAGAGCTTGATAAAAATTCGGATTTCATGATGACAAGTATCTAATCTTGATTTCTGCAAGTAATAAGTATCGAGTATTTTGACAGGATCCTCCCATCTGGTTAGATTTTTGGAAATTCGATCGATATCTTCGGGGATAAAGCCCAGGACCTTTCCAATGTCACGTGCCGCATTGCGAGATCGATAAGTGATCACAGTAGCTGTCATAGCAGCGTGAAGTTTTCCGTATCGTTTATAGATGTATTGAATAACCTTTTCTCGCCGTTCTCCACTAGGAAGATCAATGTCAATATCTGGCCACTCTTTTCTCTCTTCCGAAAGAAACCGTTCGAAGAGAAGATCCATTCCTATAGGGTCTACTGCCGTGATTCCGAGGCTGTAACAGATAGAACTATTAGCAGCAGAACCCCGCCCCTGTACTAGAATTCCCTGTGTTTTGCAGAATTGGACCAGGTCCCAAACAATAAGGAAATAGCCAGCTAAGTCCAATTTTTCCACCAACAGTAACTCTTTTTCAATTTGTCGACGAGCCAATTGGTGATAGGGATGATAACGTTCTCGAGCTCCCTGACGTGTTAACTTTCTAAGATAACTATTCATGGTTTCACCTGCAGGGGGAGGAAAACTAGGGAAGCGATACCCTAGGTTTTTCATTGTGAAGTTAAGTCGTTTGCTCAGGAGAAAGCTGTTACGAAGAGCTACTTTAAAATCACTGAAGAGACACTCCATCTCTGCTGGAGGCTTCAGATATCTTTCGGAGTTTATAGAGAGAAGCCGACCAGCCTTTCGTAACGTTTTCTTATGCCGGATACAGGTTAGGATATCTTGTAGTGGCCTCCTTTTTTGATGTGCATAAAGAACTCCGTTAGAAGCTAGTAAGGGAACATTATTGCGATCTGATAGATCGACAAGAATTTGATTAAGGCGTTCCTGTTCTCTAAGAAAGTGGCGCTGGATCTCCACGAATACGCTTTTCGGTCCAAAGATCATCTTAAGACGATCTAGTATTCGAGAGGACTTTCTAAAACCATCTCTGGAAATCTTGGTTGAAAGTGGTCCCTGTAAATTACTTGTTAGGCAAACCAGTCCTTTGGTGGAGTATGATTCAAGCGTGTCAAGATTGATTTTTCCACATCCTTTTGTAGTGTTCAATTTCATTTGAGTCAGGAGCTGGCAAAGGTTTTGATAGCCTTTTTGGTCCTCTACTAAAAGAGAAAGTTCGACGCCTTCTTTTAAGCTTATTCTTGCCCCAACTAGAGGACGAACCCCTGCTTTTAGGCAGGCCTTGTAAAATCGGGGAGCTCCATATAAACCATCTCGGTCAAGCAAAGCGATCGCAGGGTATTCTAAACGGGCTGCCTCCCGAGCAATTTCTTCTGGCAGAGAGGCCCCTTCTAGAAAACTGAACGCACTACTGGTCTTGAGTTCGATATACATTTTTTGAAATTCATGGTTTGTTTTTTTTCTTTTGTGAAACTGTAACTTTCAACCTGTGATTTGGGATATGAAGAGATCGTAATTGCAATCCTGAATTCGAAATGTGTTTGAATTCAGTCATACACTCCCTCAATAAAATATTGTTTTGTTGGCTTATCCCAGAAAATTCGACATACTATTCCAGTTGCCATTTCAATATCCCACTCATCTCTTTCCCAGTAACCTGTTTTTTCATGGTTTAGTGATTCTGGGCTACTTTTAGTTTCCCACCAATTCCCGGAAGATCTCCAAGGGCCAGAGCAGTGCAAAATCTGACGAATGTTTATTTTAATAGGACAAGGGGGGCGTAATCTTCGCAGAATCAGTTTTGCGGGAGAGTCTCCTTTCCAACTCCCAATTTTTTTTTTACCTTTGAAAACTGAGAATCCAACTTGCTTGAATCGATCAGGATGATGCGTGTTTATAGAAACGGCCACTCCCATATTGGATTCAGAAGTAAGTTTCCACAGTCTGGAAAGTGTCTTTGAAAACTGTTCTGGATGAATTCGATTCGATTCTAGTAAAGAATGTTGGTGAATTTTAGATTGTAAAGGTCGTGCTTCTAGTTCAACTCTATAAATTGGAGATTCAGGTTTAGTGGATTGGATCTTGAGTCGTAATAGGGAAAGAAGGACCTTGGAATTGCGCATCGGAAAGGCAAGAGGAATGGATTTTTGGTAGTATTTTCCACCCCTCATTCCCAACTTAATATTAAGCTGGTCGGTTAAGAGTCCATGAGTCTCTAGTTTGCGGCAGAGTTGCAGCAAAAGCTTTTCGAACAGGAAGGTTAGGTGTTGCAGGTCTTCGATTTCCCATGGAAGTGTTTCCGTTATTACAAAGCGAATCGGCTCAGTTATGGGTTGAAAAGGAATTAGATCTTTTCCTTGAGATATTCTATGGAGGTGTAGGCCTTGTTTTCCCATGCGATCTATTAGTTGTGATTTAGGTAAGTCAGCTAGTTGGCCAATATTATGAATCCCCCACCGTTTAAGAGTTTTCAGGACTTTAGGTATGAAGAGATACAGAGAAAGCAAATGTTCGATTTCAAACAATCGGATAAATTGGCTAGTCTGTTTTTCCGAGACTCGGCTGCCGGGTTTTAGAAGGGCTGCCAGGATGGCTGTTGTTCCCGTGGAAGCTAATCCAAACTTAAGTGGGATTTTATTGACTTTGATTTGCAGAATTCGGTTGCATATCTGTCCCTGGCTCCGTCTGGAAACGGGGAAGAGGATTGCCCCCGTGCGATTTTTCTCCACCTGAGGAGAAAAAGATTTGGCAACATTCAAGCTCAATTGGTGATCAGGATTGTAGATGGCAATAAATCTTGATCTGGTCATGAGTCCCACCTTTAAGTAAACTTACTCGGGTTGTGAAACCTCGTAAAAGTTCATAATGATTAGACAGGTTTAGTTTTGATACAGCTTGGGTCGACTTCCACCAAACTGAAGATCGCTTTAATCCCAGTCGAACGGTGGCGGCACTACCAGCACTAGAACTATGTGAGAGTAGAATAAAAGCGATTTTTTTCTGATGGAGTGCCTTCTTTATTCTAAACCAGTAATGAAATGGGATTTTTTGAGTTTTTGCTTCTGAAGTACAAACCGAAGCAGTTTCTAAGTCTAAGACAATGACGTCGAAATTTTGAGAGCGAGTCAAAATATTAGCTGATTTTAACGATTTATTGAGCTTGTTTGAGAGGGGCTCTTTTCGGAAATGGATCCAAAATAGTTGTTTTAATTGGATGCCAGATATTCGGGCAAAGTGAGGATCTAATGTATTAAAGACATCAATATAGGCAATGCGTAAATGTTCGGATGTAGCCTTGGCAAGAAGAGTAAATAGAACGCTTGTTTTTCCATTAGACAAAGAGCCTGTTAGTTCCGAGATAGTTCCCATTGGTAATCCTCCGCCTAGCATCCTATCCAAAGACGTAATACCAGTTGATAGGTAAGTTTTGGATATTGAATTTTGGGTATTGAGTATGGATCCCGTTGTTAATCGTGCTATTTCTATCTTTGAGTTAAGAGTTTCAGAGTTAGTTTTGATTAGCTGGAGTGAAGAAGTCATTTATTCACCTTTTGTTCACCTATATTAAAGTCTTGATTTAGGAGTTTCAAGTTTTGACAGTTATAAGTGCTAGTTAAAACTGAGAACATGAGATAATTAAACTTTTCCAATGGGAAGTATTTCCAATCCACAGCAACCGAAACGAGTTTTCACTCTTCGATTAAAATTTCTTATTCTGATCGTTTTTATTATTGGTATTTTTATTCCAGTCCAGTTCTGGAGAGGTGTCTGGTTTGGTCGTGAATTAACGGATCAGCAGCTAGAAGAGCTTTTCAAACAAGAAAGTAAACCCCGAGGTATCCAGCATGCATTGGTCCAAATCGACAAACGAATCCGCAGTAAGGATCCTAAAGTCAACCGCTGGTATAGAGATGTAGCTACACTCTCATCCCATCCTCTGGTTCAAATACGTTCCGAAGCAGCCTGGGTAATGGGACAGGACAATAAATCTAGTTTGTTTCATGAAACCCTTCTGCACTGTCTTAAAGACATCAATCCCTTAGTGCGCCGTAATGCAGCATTGGCACTAGTCCGATTTCAGGACCTGGCAGCGCTCGAAGAATTGCGTTCAATGCTGAAGAATTGGCAGGTTAAGAGCCCTGCTGACGGACGAGTAGAACTTCGAGTCAAATTGGGCCAATGGGTTAATAGTGCTGTGGAGTTAGCTATAGTGATCCGTGAAGGAGGCCACGAATCTGTGGTCAGATCAGATCTGAGAGGCTGGGTTTTAGAGATGAGAGTAACAGACGCAGAGATTGTAAATAGAGGACAAGTACTACTTGATATCTCACCTGATCCGGAACATGTCAGGGAATCTTTACGTGCTTTATATCTGATCGGAAGAGAAGACGAGTTAGATCTTGTCGATGCTTACGCACAGAACCTTGAATATACAGAGGAATTGAGAAGCCAGGCGCATCTAACGGCCCAATCGATTAGGAGGCGTTTCTTAAAAAGGAAACAACAATAGCCCTGAGGGGTTTAGTTGTATTCGATAGATTTACCGCTTGTTACTTTTTGGTGTTTACCAGGGGAGTGGTCCCAGATGGCTTTCTAACTGTTCGACATCAACCATGTCAATGGCATCCCAGGGACACCCATCCAAGAATGTATCGTTTGGACCCTTACTGGTACACAACTTGCAGCCGATACAGAGAAGAGGATCCACCTCAATGCGCCCCAGAGTCGGAGCTTCTGAATCGGTAACCCATACCATGCAGTTTTCTACGGGGCAGTAATCGACACAGGCAGGAGAGCCAGAACAACCGGTACAGGACTCGTTAATAACTGCAATTATGCGAGGTTTTCTCTTACGTCGATGGCTCTGTTTAACTGTTGTAGGGTTTTTCAGTGGATCTATGGACATTATGGTAAATCCCCGTCTTTTCTTTTCTTTTCTTGAGTGTTTTGTAAAAACTGGGCAGATTTTCGAGAGGCTTCGGTGCTCTGTTTTTGAACTTTTCTAGCGGTTCGTTGAGCTGCTAGTTTTGCTTTTTTTTCTTTAGCTATCTTTTCTTGTTCTTTGAAAAATCCCGGTTCAAACCAAGAAATCTCGTGTTCTGAAAATACTTTCTGAAACAGTTGGGCAACGGTTTTCCGCTCTGGTTCAGGACCATATTGAGGGCTTTCTCCGAAAAGGGTAACTGTTTCGTAATAAGGATTGATATTGAGTGTTCCCCCTCCCCCCACAGTGAGCTGGATTTCAGATTCTTTAAAGCCACACTCTTCCAAGTCCTTCCAAGTCCAATTGACAATTTTTTGCTCTAGTTTGTCCCGGTAGGGACGAAAGTTAAGAGCCCGGACCAACAATTTAGATTGATCCTCTATCTGCACCTGAAGGACGAGATACCGGAAATGGACTCCACCAGGTTCCAAAATTATTGCCGTGATGTTACTTAAGTTTTTAGACATCCTCAACTCCTACAGACAGATTTTTTAGCATAACTTTGGTGTGAAAGTTTATCCATACTAGTCTAGAAGCACACGTACTGAAAGACCGATAAGCATCAAAAGTAGACCAATAGGCTATTTCCAGACAGTTAAAATTGAGTTCGAAAAAGCTAACATTCCAAAAAAGGAGAGCAGTAGCAATCCCAACAGGAAACCACTCAAATTTAACCAGACAAAGGACACGTTTTTCTCCTAAGAAAGCTGCTGAATTCATCGGAGAGTTTCTAACAGCTTTGTGATCTGATCTGTAGATTGTACTAAACACTGCTCGGTCAACTGACTCTTAGGGCCAAAATGGATCGAGCAGAATTTCTGGATCTAGTCCACGGTGGGCAATTCTAGCGTCGCACGATCCCGGAAACAAGCAAGAGTTTAGAAATTTTATTTCTTCCCTTAGTAGTTGCAAGTCTGGAGATGTGTAAGGTTAACTGGGGCTGCCCTTTGGAACTCCTACACCATTTGGTAGGATTCCTCCTTCTCAACTGTTTCTCTGGAATTTCCGTTGAGTTTAGCCAATTCTTTTTCGGTGACTTTGACGCGACGGGAAGTTTGTTGGTAGTAATGAGGATGCTCTTTCTTTCGTGCATCGTAGATATCCTTCCAGCACTGTTTGCATTCCTCAACATGTATTAGAAAATTGAGTTTCTGATCCACGTCAAGCTCATTGACAAGAAATAGAGAAACTGTCTGACGACTGCATATATCTGTAAGAATCATTACAAGAACCTCCATTGAGCCCTTATTAATACCCGTATAAGACAGGGCCATTGCCTAAAAGTTTCAAAAAAATGCAGTTAGATCTCTAAATAATTTTATTAAGACAGAAGAAGTTGAATCTATTTATCAGCTAATAATTTCTCAATATTAAGAGTTAGAGGAGGTTTGACATGCTTTTGAGATCAATTAAAATTTAGCCTGTATTTCAGTCCAAAATGAGCATAGAGACCGGGGTCTGGAAATCCTATAAAGTGGTGAAAGTGATGGTCCAAAAAGTTTTCAAATCGGAGAAAAAAAGTCAAATCTTCCTTTGGCTGGTACTGTAAAGACAGTGTAGAAAGAGCATAGCCTCCCACCTGATCTTGATCCGGAACTGGAATCTGAAAATCAAAGCGAGGACCAACCCAGGAATTGTTAAACTGAATATTAGCTTGATGATGAAATTTCCAACCTAGACGGATACCTCCTTGCCAGTGCGGGCGATCTCGCAGCACTTCATTTGATGCTTCGATCTCAAAATCCAAATAACTGAGGTGACCGGAGAGCTGAACGGTTCTTGCGAGCTGACTACGCACCTCTACTTCCATCCCCTGTGTTTTCACTCTAGAACGATTGACAAGAAGAAATTGTTCTGGGCTAAAATCAATCAGGTTTGTGAACAAATTTCGATAGTAACCAAGGTAAA
This sequence comes from uncultured Acidobacteriota bacterium, assembly GCA_964569605.1. Classification (GTDB taxonomy): domain Bacteria; phylum Acidobacteriota; class UBA6911; order RPQK01; family CBDAPI01; genus CBDAPI01. The sequence goes on along the minus strand of CAZMUJ010000095.1, from coordinate 7,636 downwards.
CTGCTGTTCTCCCCTGTCCAAAAGACTGCTCAATCCCAGCATCGAAACCGCGACTTTTTTCTGGTCTGAGTTTGGGATTGCCAACATTAGGAGATCCCAGTGCAAAAAAAGAAGGTAATTTAAACCCTTTTGCCCAGCTGGCTTTGAGGCGCGTTTGATATGGTCCCATTCGAATGCTACCACCAATTCTGGGAGAAGCCTCAAGAGCGATGTTGTTACTTTTATCAACTCGTAATCCCATATCGAACTGATATCGTTCACCTATATAGCGCAATTCTCCTCCCAAGGCCCAGATGTCTCTCTCTTTTTGAAATCCGTCCGGAAATAGACTGGCTATTAAGGCCTTAACGTGTCCCTTTTCCTGTTTGAAGGAAAGGTCGGATCCGACTCTCCAATGTGATCCAATTTTCCAATGGTGTTCAAACTGGACACGAATTCTCTTGTAGTCACTTTGAGAATCGATACTAGGTTGTGAACTATCGCTTGGGGTAATTTGGTCTAAAATAGGAGGCGTCCAGGTGTCTTCGAGGCGGTTGTAATAATCGAAATGAAGTCGCTGGCCCCAGTGATGGCTGAAATCTTTTATCCAGGTTGAACCAAACACTGTTTCCCTGACATTGGAACGTTGCGGTTCTCGAAGTATTGAAAACTCAGATCCACCTCCGTTAGGTGGAAATCCTTGAGCCTTTCGGTCATGTAGGCGAAAATAGAAGTCTACAGATGACGAGTTTTTCAGGCTAACACCGGTATTAATAGAAAAAGAATTCCGTTCCAAATCTTCATTCTCTACCTGCTCACCAACTTGCAAATGAGAGGCATCAAGAGAATAGTGCCAGTTTTGTAACCGACCGTGACTCTGAGCCCCAACTTTCCATGTATCAAAGAGTCCACCCAGGACATCAAACGCCACTTTGGGTTTTCCTTCACCTTTTTCAGTAATTATATTGATAATTCCAGCAATGGCTTCCGATCCATGACGGACAGACATAGGTCCTCGAACTATTTCAATTCGGTTGACCCGGTCGAGACTAAGAGCTTCCAAATCAAATGCGCCACCCAGAATATTGTTGGGGTCGTTCAAAGGGATTCCATTAATCATTATCAGAGTAAAATTAGCATCACCACCCCGAATAGAGGCCGTACTCAATCCTCCGCGCCCCCCAATTCGAGATAGATATACAAAGGGGGTGTGCTGCAAGATCTCGACAATAGTTGTTGCCTGACTATTTTCAATTTCACTCCGAGAAATTATTGAAACTGAAGCAGAAAGTTTATTTAGTGGAAGATGTTGAGCAGAAACGGTAACCACAATTGGTTCAGGTTTCGGGATTTTCTGAGTAGAGCCTGGAGTTTGGCCTATGATGGGGAGGATCGACAGGTATACTGTAAAGAGTAGAGTCGATATCTGCACAGGATTCTTGATTGATGCCGTGCTAATGTAAACGAGACTTTTAACAGTAATTGTAGTTTGTGCCACGTCAGATTATATGTTCCATGTCAATGATCAATATCCTTCCAATTGTGTTCATTCTTTAAAAACCCCCAAAACTAGGTCCTTAGTAGTCTGGAAGCCACTCTTGGTAAGACATCTGTAACATCTTTATTGATGATCATGTCGGCGTAAGAATCATGGGCTGTGGAGCCTTGATTGACAATGACGTAAAAAGCTCCTGATTTTTTCGCCCTTAATGGGATAGAAGCAGCCGGCTCTACTGTCAGAGAAGAACCAATTGATACAACTAGATCCGCCAGATTTGCTGCCTTTAAAGCTATCCGCAGGGGTTCTTGAGGCATCTCTTGACCAAAGGAAATAGTGGCAGGTTTCAGGAAACCTCCGCATTTGCAAAGCGGTGGCTTGTTGGTCCTTCTAAAGTATTCATAGGCGGGTTTTGAATCGGATTGTTGGTTACAGTGTACACATTCGACAAGACGATTAGTTCCGTGAAGTTCGATGACTGCGTCTTGAGGGTGACCAGCTAACTGGTGGAGCCCATCGATATTCTGAGTTATTAATTTGTGAATGCGTCCACTGATTTGGAGCTTTACAAGAGCCCGATGAGCTTGATTGGGAGAAGCTAAACGCAAGGCATCCCATCCTTCTATTTTGAATTTCCAGTATTCCAAGCGAGATTTATTAGAAGCCAAAAAGTCCTGATAATAAACAGGCTTCCACTTTTTCCAGAGTCCCGTTGGTCCTCTAAAGTCCGGAATTCCTGAAGCGGTTGAAATTCCTGCTCCTGTGAAGATGAGCACGATTTTTGACCTCATCCAAACCTTGAGGACTTCGTCAATCTGACTCATGGGGAAAAACTACCACTGGTTTTGCCATCTCACCCGTTTGATGTGCTATCGCTAGCAATGAATTTTCGTAAAAAAGACGACAATAACCGGGTGGACCTGACATAGCAATGGGGTTTCCGTTCCGAATTTTTCCAGCAGTTAGCTCTTTGAGGTCAATTCTTTGAAAAGAGGGAAGGAGACAATCAAGAGTTTTGAATCCACGTAAAGGGGGCCGCGAAAGTTTTTGAATCATTACTGTATCACCCAACCAAAAGTCTCCGGATCGAATGCGGCAAAGGTCCCATAAACAGGCTCCACAGCCCAAGGTTTTTCCGATTTCATGTGCTAAAACACGGATGTAAGTCCCTGCCGAACAGACAATGTCAACTGTCAGGCTAGATCCAGCAAACTTCTTAAGTTTCAAGCAGTGGATTGTTATTTGTCTAGCAGTTCTTTCAATCTTTTCACCTCTTCGAGCTTTTTTGTAAAGGCGCTCTCCTCCTAGCCGGACTGCTGAAAACATCGGGGGAATCTGCTCGATCTTACCCTGAAAACCTTCTAGTACATTGTCTAGTTGTTGTCGAGAGTAATAAGGAATGGAATTCCAGGTTCTTGCCTTTCCCTCCCGATCATAAGTGTCCGTGGTTAAACCCAGTTGGATGGTGGCTTGGTAAGTCTTGTCGTTTCCTTGTAAAAATCTGGCTAATCGGGTTGCTTTTCCAAGTAACAAAACCAGAACACCCGAAGCCAGTGGATCCAGTGTGCCAGTATGGCCGGCACGAGTATTGTAAAATCTACGGACACTTTCAACGATGTCGTGCGAGGTGGGGCCAGCTGGTTTATTAACAGCTAAGGCTCCATGTATAGGTTCATCCCAATTACTTGGAAATTCTCTCATCTAGTTCCTTAATAACCTGTTTCTTTGCTTCAAGCAACGTGGCTGATATGGTGAGGCCTGCTGCGTTTTTATGCCCTCCACCTCCCCAAATCCTAGCAATTTCAGATACGTCTATATTGTTCTTAGACCGTAGACTGACCCTTGTCTCTCCACTGTTTTTCTCTCTCAAGAAGGCAACTATTTGAACTCGATTTAAAGACAATGGGTAGTTAACAAAGCCCTCGGTAAGATCTGGGGTTGCTCCTGTTCGTTGCAACATGTCTCTAGTCAATGTAATCCAGGCAATGGGTTTAGTCGGATGGATCTGCAAGGTTCCCAGAACCTCAACTAGAAGCTTGAGGCGAGAATGGGGTTGATTCATGTAGACAAAGCGAGCTATTGAGGCTGGGTTTGCTCCTTTAGAGGACAAGTCTGCTGCTATAGAAAACGTTTTGGGGGTTGTATTGGGGAATTGAAACGATCCTGTGTCTGTTAAGATAGCAGCATAGAGGTTAGTTGCTATAGATGGGGTAATTACTAAGCGTAAGGCGAGTATAAGCTCGTAAACCAGTTCTGCCACAGCAGCAGCAGAGTCATCCACCCAATTGAGAGCACCAAACATATTGGTGTTAGGATGGTGATCAATATTGATAACGTGACAACCTTTTAGATCCTTTAAGCCAGTTCGTTCCAATCCATTACACTCTAGAATTATGAGCGAGTCATATGTTCCTTTTAGTCTCGATTTAATTTCTAATAGATTGGAATCCGGAAGACTTTTGTAAGCTGCCGGAATAGGGTCAATTTGGTAAATGGAGATTGTTTTTCCAAGTTGCTTTAGAGCACAACCTAGGGCCAAAGAGGATCCGATGGAATCACCGTCGGGTCGCTGATGAGAAAGAATAGCAAACGATTGATGCTCTCTTAAAAATTGAACAATTTTTGGTAGGGCTGAGTCCATATCTGGTTTTCGAACGGGTTGCTCTAGTCCAAATCAAAGATATCAAATTTAGACCGAACTAGATCACCCCCTAAAATCTTTTCGCTTTCTCGCATAAGCTTTTGGGCTATTTGTTCGAGTTTACTCGGATTGCTTCCAATTGAAACAGCACCAATTAGTCCTCTTTTCCGAAGATCTTGAAATTCTATTTCCGCAACAGAAAAATTGAAACGGGAACGTATTCGATTAGAAATTTTCCGAACCACATTCCGTTTTTCCTTAATAGATTTACAGTAGGGAAGGTAAAGTTCTAAAGAACAGTAGACAATGGGCAAAAGTTCTTTTCTCGGTAAATATATGGTTTGTTAGCTTGCCAAAAGTCTTTTTTATCTACTCTATTTCTGATTTAATTCAAGTGACCTCGGGTTGACTTTCCTCTTTTGTGAAAGCCTCAAATACATCACCCGGTTTAATATCGTTGAAATCAGCGATTGAAATTCCGCACTCATAGCCGTTTTTCACTTCTCGCACATCCTCTTTAAAGCGGCGCAATGAATCAATTTTCCCTTCGTGGATCACTACATTATCTCTAAGAAGTCGCATCTCGGCATTCCGTTTAATGCTTCCATCACGAATGTAGCTTCCTGCGATCGTACCAAATTTAGGCACTCTGAATATTTCTCGGACCTCAGCCTGACCTAGGACGACCTCCTTAAAAGTGGGATCGAGCAGTCCCGTCATCGCCTGGCTGACCTCCTCGGTTAATTCATAGATGACCGTATGCAGCCTGATGTCAATCCCTTCTTTCTCTGCCTTGGTTCTAGCTTTTGGCTCAGGCCGGACATTGAATCCGATAATAATTCCTTCGGAGGCTGAAGCGAGTACAACGTCTGTTTCTGACACCGCACCAACATTGCTATGAATTACCTTGATGGAAACTTTTTCAGTGCCGAGTTTAGCAAGAGTGTTACAAACAACTTCTACCGATCCTTGAGTATCGGCTTTAATAACGACTGCTAGTTCTTTCACCTCTCCACTTTGCATTTGTCCATAAAGATCTTCAAGACTGACTTTAGAGTCCTGAGCCTGTATTTTCTCTTTTTCTTTTTCCATTCGGTAATTAATGATCTGACGAGCTTTCACACTGTCATCAATAGCTTGTATCGTATCGCCAGCCAGTGGAACACTTTGTAATCCGAGAATTTCAACTGCACTGCTGGGCCCAACCTTAACAATGCTCTTTCCGCGATCGTCAAACATAGCTCTGACCCGGCCCATGGCCGTTCCGGCAATGAACAAATCACTGGCTTCCAAAGATCCATTCTGTACTAACACTGTAGCTACTACTCCACGCCCCTTATCTAGTCGAGCTTCCAGAACCACTCCTGAAGCAGGCAGTTTGGGATTGGCTTTTAATTCTGTGATGTCAGCAACGAGAAGGATTGTCTCGAGCAATAGATCAAGATTTGTTTTTTCAGTCGCTGAGACCTCCACCATTATGGTGTCACCTCCCCAGTCTTCCGCTATTAGCTGATGATCGCTCAATTGTTGTTTAGTTCGTTGGACATTTGCGTTGGGTCGATCGATTTTGTTGATGGCAACGATGATCGGAACGTCAGCTGCTCGGGCATGGTCAATAGCTTCTTTAGTTTGTGGCATGACACCGTCATCGGCTGCAACAACCAATACCACTATGTCGGTAATTTGAGCTCCACGAGAACGCATCATCGTAAAAGCTGCGTGGCCTGGAGTATCAATAAACACAATTCTTTTTCCCTCTACGTTCGCGTGGTAAGCACCTATGTGTTGGGTAATTCCTCCTGCTTCGCTAGCTGCAACTTGAGTTTTTCGGATAGCATCAAGTAAAGAAGTTTTTCCATGGTCAACATGCCCCATTACTGTGACGACTGGAGCGCGGATTACTAAATCTTCAGGAGTTTCTTTTTGCGCATCCGATCCAATAATTGCTTCTTCAAAAGAGACAAAATGGGGAACAATCTCGAACGCAAGGCAAAGATCTTCTGCTGTTTTTTGGTCGAGGGACTGGTTAATATTAGCTGCCATAACTCCCATGTCGATTAACTGCTTAAGTATGTCTTTACTTTTGATGCCGATTCGCTCACTGAGCTCACGAACTGACACATTTTCGGGTATGGTCACATCAGTCGGAAGAGATTTTCGGTCGGTTTCCTCATGGGACACATGTTTAGATCTTGGGATTTCTATGTGTGGGCCAGTTTCACTTGTGGGTGGAGCAACCTCCTGCGCTCTTAATTCCGTTTCTTCTGGACTAGAAACAGCAATATGTTCAGCTGTTTTATCTTCTTTCTCAGGTATAGGGGAACTAGGGGATTCGGAAGTTACAGCAGTTTCTTGGGCAAGAAGTTCCTTTTCTACTGCTTGGCTCAACAACGCTTTCTCTAGTATTTCCTCACTTAGACTAGCTTCGATCTTTTGGATAAGAGGCTCATCATCAATCGATACTTCAATACGGTCGGGGATAGAGACTTCTTCTATCTCTGTGATTCCCCTGTACTTACTGCGACCTTTTCTGGGTTTGAGAGTACTAGTTAAGGGGCTAAGGAAGATAGCATCATCATCTGTTGCCTTGGCGGGTCGACGTCTCGCTTTTCCCAGTTGTCGAATTGTTTTCTTAGTAGCCTTTTTGGGCTGTGCGGGGCTCTTTTTCCCTTTGGTTTTTGCATCCCGAATCTTAGATTCTATTTCCTGTTCAACTTGTAGTTGTAATCGGCGCCGAATGCGCTTCGCAATGTCTTGATCTAAGGGGGTATTGGAAGAAGGTACCCAAACTCCTATTTTTTTGAGTTCAGAAATTACATGAGAATTATGAATCTCGAACTCAGAAGCGAGGTCGCTAACCTTAATTTGTTCCATCGTGTCGATCCTAATTTGTCACTTCGAATTTGAGCCCAGACCTTATTCTGGATTGGGTTTCCCCTTTTTTTTATTGATTGGCGTATTTTTAGCACCTTACAAGTTGTCCGATTCAGAACCTTCAACATTAGAAGCTACCGACTCAGGTTTCTTCTGATCATCCGTTTTCTGAAATGTCTGTAATTTACTCACGATGTTTTCGGCAGTTTTTGGGCCGATACCAGGGATAGATTTCAAATCTTCTGTATTCATTGCAGCAAGAGATTCCACATTCTTGATTCCGTAAGCTTCCAGTTTTTCTTGCAGTTTTTTACTGACACCATCCAGCTCCCAAAGTGGTAATGTCGTATTGTTCGCAGGACTATCCATTTGCTGGAGAATCTCAATTTTTCTATCTTCTTGACCCTTGATGTTGATTTCCCACCCCAATAGTTTAGAGGCGAGTCTCACATTTTGGCCTTTTCTGCCAATAGCAAGAGAAAGCTGGTCCTCTGGGACAACAACTTCCAGTATCTTTTCGATTGGATCTAAAATAAGAACCTTGGAGATTTTGGCAGGGTTCAGTGCATTTATGGTGTACTCAATAATGTCAGTAGAGTACTGAATAATGTCGATTTTTTCGCCTTTTAATTCCCTAATAACTG
>CAZMUJ010000094.1:0-29485 GCA_964569605.1 uncultured Acidobacteriota bacterium | reverse complement strand
TTAACATAAGGCGAAGACTGCCCAGAAGAAAGGAAAGCTCCTTCTGGGCTCCCATATCCCGAGCTTTCCAGTTCCGTGAAGTAAGTACGGTTGGTTCGCTTTCGGCCTTAGAAACAAAAACTCACCGTAGTCTTAAGATTATTCCATACCTACTATCAGGTTTTTCACAGGATTATTTTCGCCAAGAAGATCAGCTCAGATTTGAACGTAATTTGGGTGTCGATCTAAAGTATAGCATTACTCCTAATCTTACCCTTGATACTACAGTCAATACCGACTTTGCCCAAGTAGAGATAGATGATAACCAGGTCGATCTGACTCGTTTCAATCTATTTTTCCCAGAAAAAAGAATGTTCTTTCTTGAAAATTCAGGATTCTTTGAATTTGGTAGTCCTCGTGAGGTAGAAATCTTTTTTTCAAGACGTATCGGTCTAGACGAAGATGGAAATCCTGTTCCCATCGATGTAGGTGCGCGTCTTACTGGGAAGATTGGTCCGTATCAAATTGGTTTGCTAAATATGCAAACCCGATCGATAGGCTCCGGGGTAGCGGCAAACAACTACAGTGTTCTTCGACTGAGTAGGGAGTTACCAAATCGTTCATCTATTGGAGTCATTGGTGTGAATCGTGAGATGACTACTGACACTGAAGGGGTACTTCCTTACAATCGTACGGCTGGTTTGGATGCCAATTTTGGGCTTGGAAAATTTGCAAATTGGTTCAGCTATATGGCGACAAGCAAAACACCTGGGCTTAAAGACAATAACCACACATATTCAAGCCGATTTCAATACGATAATTCACGACATGAATTCAGCTTAGGGTATCTTGAAGTTGGAACCAATTTTAATCCTGAGGTTGGTTTTCTTAAACGCTCGGGATTCCGTAAGCCACACTATTTTTATCGATTTACCTACCATCCTAGTTCTACCCGTATCCTCAGCATTGAGCCACATTTTTCGGGAAAACATTGGTTAACTCTTGAAACAAATGATAGAGAATCAAGTTTTGAGCACTATCACGTGCAAACAATATGGAAAAATGGTGGGCGATTGGGACTTGCTTGGAACCGAAATTTCGAACGGTTAGATGATTCTTTTGAGGTTCATTCGGACATTTTTATCCCAGTCGGGAAGTACCATTTTAGTGAGTTGATTGCCGATTTCTCAACTGATCCAAGTGCAACTCAGTTTTTTAATGGTAATGCGGCAGTGGGTAGCTTCTACAATGGGAAAATTAGTAGTTTCAATCTTCGGGGAGGGTATCGAATTGGAAAGAGCCTCAGCTGGACTGGAAGTTGGATTGGCAACTTTATAAAGCTTCCTGTAGGGGAGTTTGGGGCCCACCTCATCGGGTTACAATTTAAATGGTCAATTACCCCAAAAAATTTGCTGCAATCTTTTAGTCAATACAATAGTGTTACCCGTGAAATAGGGCATAACATAAGACTCGGAATACTTTCGAAGTCAAGTAACGGACTTTATGTAGTCTTTAACACCCTTAGGAATAACTTGGGATTTCGAGATCCCCATGAAGTGTACCGAAATACCGTCTCGCAATCCTTGTTTCTTAAATATACTCACCTGTTCGAATTCTAGAACGGTTTATATAAAAGGATGAATGCTCAATGAACGGTTACACTAGGCGATTCGGATAGAGATTCCTTGGGGGTTGTCATCTTTACAAAGAAACGGCATGACCCCACTTTTTCTTCACCGTAGAACAGGTCAAGTCGGTGTTCTCCCTTCTCCTTTAGGGGAAGCCCTTGAAGCTGGATATAACCTTGAACAGTTTCATGGTGTCCAACTTTAACATCCATTTGAGGAAGACGCTCAGTTTCTCCATTGGGGCGTTGTAGAAATAATCTCATGGTATGGGTAGTACCTAAATCTTCTCTCTCACTGTTCTGAAGACAAAAGCGGAAAAACACCCACATTTGGTTGTGTCTGGTCGGAAGGTTACGGGTATGAATTACATCGAAGAGGCCCTGAAGCTGTACTTTTCCCTCCGGTGTCGTCACGACTAGGTCACAGAGTAAGAGAGCCTGTAACTGTGTCATCTTGCTAGCGGTGTCATGCATTTAAAGGCCGATTGGGACAAATATATTAGGTTTTATCTACATGGAAATGACAGTTTCTTTTGCAAATCTTTAGTATTCTCCTCAATTTAGATATCTCCACGTCCTGGATAATTATTTCAACTATCTAAATTAATATTTAAACCCATTTATTGTTGCTGTCATCCCATTTCAAAGTGCGGCGAGATAACCACGATTGATTAGCTCCTATTAAAGCTGTAGCAGCGTATAGTCCAAGTTCCACGGGACAGTTTAGCTCTTTGTCGCTACGGATAGCATCTTGAAGATTAATATGATGAAGGCTGATATCCTCTGCTCCCGAGGATTGGTGAATCTCTATAATAGCCCCATCGCTTTCGGAGATGATTTCCCAACCAGATGGATTGAATATTAGTGAAGCATGCTTACCTCGAATCATATGGGGATTTCCGGTTTTATTGGCCATTGTGCCGAGTAGATGCACTGTCATTCCTTTAGTGATGCCCTCTATAGAAGGGTATTCAAGGAGTATCTCTAAGTTGTCTGGTAATTCTCGTCCGTCGTTCCAGAGATAGATGCCTCCCGCACAATTAACTCGCTCTGGATAACTTAGTCCACACGCCTTTAAAATACGGGTAAGGCGATGGGTCAATAGATCAGTTGCTATACCACCAGAATAGTCACGATAACAACGCCATTCAAAAAACCTCTGGGGGTCCCATGGGCATTTTGGCGCAGGCCCTATCCAGCTATTCCAGTCAAGACCAGAGGGCATAGAAAGCCTAGGGTCTACTCCGACTCTCCAGGGTCCTCTGATGGAATCATAGTTTCGTACATAGTCAACTTGGGCTTGCACTATAGGTCCAAGCTTACCGTTTCTAATAGCCCTATTTGCCGCTTCATAGCTGTTGTCGCTCATGCTTTGGACCCCTACTTGAAGCTTGAGACCGGTTTTTTGGACCTTGGAGAATACTTTGTGAGCCTCTGTTATCTTGCGCGTTATTGGTTTTTCACAATACACATGAAACCCAGCATCAAGAGAATCTATGATTTGATGTGAATGCCAATGTTCCGGAGTGGCTATTAAGATGTAGTCAAGATCACAGCTGTCTAACATACTTCGATAGTCATAGAAAACCTTGACTTGATTTCCCCCTTCGGAGATCTGGTTATGAAACTTCTTTGCACGCACGGTATAGACATCACAGACTGCTTGCACTTCCACATTTTGGTCCTCTCGCATATTTTCCAATGAATCTAGATGGGCTTGTCCCATAACACCGCAGCCGATTATTCCGACTGCAAGTCTATTATTAGCGCCACTGATTCGAGAGTAGCTATTTGCGTTGAAGGTGGGTAGTGCAGTACCCATTACACCAGAGTATTTTACAAATTCTCGTCTACTGAACTTCTCATATTTAGGCATTTTAATAAGATCTCTATGATAAACAGATCAGGAAAGATTACATTATCTATTTACAAATTAATTATTAGGATAAAGTCTACAAATCAGAGTAAACCCTTGATCAAAACTTTTCCAGTTCTTATCTAGGATAGATTAATTAGTTTATGGCAGATGTTCTCAAGTGGAATCTTTAGATAAGAAAACTCATTCAATTAGCGTATAACGGATTTTCTCTCAATTTAACGAAGTCAACTTTGAAAATATTTGATTATTTTCATTATTTTTCGGTCTGTAAGGAACTGTAGACAATAGATAGAAAAGTCAATGGATTTATGAAGCCAGAACCCCAAGATGCATCATATTCTTTCATTGGACGATTTGCCTGAATCTGTTCAAGAGACTTGCCTTGGGAAATCAACATAGTTACTCGTTTTTGAGCTGTCCTCAATACATTTAGGTAGATTTTCAAATGGCTTTTTTGGGCTAGATTTCCATGTCCTGGAATGATTTTAGAATCTTCGTTTAATAAAACTAGGACTCCTTCGACAGCTTCTATCATTCCTGTAAGGGAACCTCCTGTGCTTATATCAATGAAAGGGTAACTTCCATTAAAAAAGAGATCACCCATGTGAAAGACGTTAGCGTTTTGAAATTGAATAATGGAATCGCCATCTGTATGCGCTCTATCGACATGGTAAACACGAATTTGCTCTCCATTTAGATGAAAAGTCAAGCTCTTGGTAAATGTCACTATGGGTAGTGCTGCTTTAGACGATGCAGGAAAAAGTTGGTTGAATGGGGGGGTGTCCACAAACTGTTCCACACTCATTCGTTTGCGTACATTTTCGTGAGCAAGAATAAGGGCTCCAGCCATTCCAAATTTTTCATTTCCTCCAGTGTGATCCCCATGCCAGTGGGTATTGACTACAAACTTGACTGGTTGTGAAGTGACTGTGCGGATAATTTTTTTGATTTGATCGTTTAAAGGAGCAAATTGATCGTCGATAATAAAGGTGGAATCGTCACCGATAAAGAGCCCAATATTTCCTCCCTCTCCCCGTAACATATAAACTCCATCTACAACCTTAATAAGTTTTATCTGAACATCGGAGAGGTGGAAAGAAAATCCTAAGTCTAAAGTCAGCGAGATCAAGAGCAAAAAAAAGAAGCAAGACTTGTTTGTTAAGTGCATATTATCAGATTTTAAGGATAGCTGAGATTTGAAGCAACACCATAGTGTTTTATGCCAGGAGAACTCTATGAAAAATTGATGGTTGCCGCTGAAAGTCGGGATCTAAAGACATTTCAAGTTGTATTTTATCTTTATTTAACAATATCTTACTTGATGTTATCTAGGGTATTACATTACTTTTAATATTTGCTATTAATTCTTTGGGTTTTGAACAATTGATTGGTTGTCTCTTATTGAGTCCTTGGTAAGCACTATAGGCTTTGATTTTATTGTCTTTTTGTCATCTCGAGGGAATACAAATCTTTTTAGTTATAGGGGTAAATGAGTCTTTGGCCTACTAGAAAAAGTTGAATGCTATTAGTCTCTTTTCACAGAGTCTTTTGGAAGGGGTAAATTCAATTCTAGAGGAGTAGAAAGTGTTTTAAGTTCTATGGACTCTTTTTTTTGACTTGAAGGGATAAAGATTCATATATCATTAGATCATCTTTATTTATTGCCAATTCCTTCATTGATTCCAATAAATCAGTAACTTGTTGGTGTTTGCCCAGAGAAAGAAAGCAATATCCAAGCACTTCAATTGTTTTGATGTTTTTGGGATTAAGATGGTAAGCCCTAATGGCTATTTTGAGGGCTTCTTCCAAATTTTGTCCACGGTCTAGTAAATTACGGGCAAGGGTCTCATAAGAATTTGGAAAATTGGGCCGAAGATTAATTGCTTTTCTAAGACTAGATTCTATTTCCCCCCAGGAAGTAAAAGCTTTTTGGTCATCTATCAAAGCTAATTTAGCATAAATATAATGAGAAAAATAACTAGAAAGTTGGAGGCGAACAGCATGTTTGAAGGCTTTAAATGCCTGAGAAAAGCAACCTTCTTTATAGTGCAGATAACCTAGGCTTTCGAATGCCAAGGCTCCTTCGGGATCTATACTTAGTGCTTTGTCGATCAAATGTTTAGCTTCTATCGGATGATTGTTACGAACCAACAAAGAGGCTTGTAGAGCGTAGGCCTCTTCCGGAGATAATTTTGTTTCTGAGAGCCGGATATTTTTGTCTATAGGCAGAGCGTAGGGGTAGAAGGTAAACTCATTTTTCTGGATATGTCTAGCTAGGTTTTTCTCTAGTTTATTGAGGGGACCTAAGACTTTCTCTGCCACATCCTCTATAGGGAATCCTTGTAGAAGAGAGCCCAAAATCTCATCTATTTGGTTTTTGTATGTGCCTTGACTAGAAGTCATCAGGTAATGAGTTAAGGCCCAAGCTTGACTGTAAAAGATAGAGGCCTTTTGAGCCTCTTTATAGTGGACAGAGTTTTGGTTAATAAGGAATAGTTTTTTTAATGGGATGAGTTTTTGAGTTCGCAGCTGTATGAGGTGATTTTGACTAGGTAATCCTAGTGCAACACTATCGTCAGTAATTCGAGTGTGAGCATAGAATTCTGCCAGACCCTCGCTGAGCCACAATGGAATATTAGGATAATTGATGTTTAGTATAAGGTGGAAGTATTCATGATAAAGGGTACGATAAGGATTGGTTCCCCGTGCATCTATACGTAAGGCAACATAGTGTTTCTCGGGACCCGGGAAAAAAACCCCTGCAGGTTTCAGGGATTCGGGTTGTTTCCAATACTGAGGCAAAAGTGTTTTCAAAGAAGCTTCGTCTTTTACAGCGAAAACTACGATTTCTTGGCCAGGATCGATTTTTGCTTCGGGGAGTGCTTTGTGGAAAGCGTCTCGGATCCTTTCAAACTGTAGAGTAGTATCTATGGCAGATTCCAATTTAGCATTTGAGACTACTCTAAAGTGTGGACTATTAATTTCTATCCATTCGCTTTGGGCTAATAGAATTGATCGAGAATATGTGTAGCTTGTACACAACAGTAACAATGTAAAAGTAAAATAATAAATTTGAGCAGCCATTTTTTATGCTCGCTTTTAAATTTCACTTATACCCGTGAGAAATGAAAGAAGAATTGATCCAAGAGTTAAAACTAGACATATTAATGCTACTGCTAAGTGATTCAATCGTTCAGGAATAAGAGGATTGAAAAAACCTGCAGTGAGAAATCCACCAACAAATCCCCCTGCATGAGCCCAGTTGTCAATTCCATCAACTAGAAAACCAAAAACGAATAAAATGACCGCATAGGTTCTAGCCTGGCGACTGATATGAGAAGCAATACCTCGACGGGCCGAGTAAGTAAGAGCACCAAGAAGTCCAAAAATAGCAGCGGAGGCTCCTAGTGTGTAGCCACCTCCACCTATGACTAGGCTACCGAAACTACTAGCAGTAAAGCCAAGCACGGAAGCAAAGGTATAAATTATTATGGTTCTGCCAGGTCCATAGATTTCAGCGGTTATTGGTGCTAGTTGTCGTACCCACATTAGATTAAAAGCGATGTGAAGAAGGCTACCATGTAGCCAACCGGCACTAAGCAAAGTCCACCAACGTTCCATATAAAAGACCGGAAATGCCCCACTAGCACCTAAGATGATAGATGACTTAGGACTTGGAGATAGCATACGAAATAGACCTCCACCTTGGATCCCTGAGGGATCCAAAACTAGCGCTACAAGATAAAGAAGACTACAGGAAGCAATGACGATTTTAGTAAAGCCCATGTCATTACCTAAGGCTCGAAGAGCTGTTGAAAAGCCCCACAAGCTAGGGTAAGGGCTATTGCAATGAAAGCATGTTGTGTCATTGACACCAACAAGAAGGCCGCAGGAACGGCACACCACTGATCCGTGTGTTCGTCTATGTAACATTTATTTCCTCTCCTTTGGGTTGAAACTCAAAAGGCAGCGTGGTGGACCAAAAAAATCTATCATATAATTCTTTTATGGGAGATAATTTCCTTATTCTTCTTAAACAACAACTAGGATTGTATTTTGGTTGATGTTTCTTTTCTTAGCTATTTAGTCTGTGAAGCTCTAGTTTTACATAATTAGGTGGCTGTTATGTAAGGAGATATTTCTAGAAAGTCATTGCTTTTTTTCTTATCTTAAAGAGCTTTGACTGTTTTCCACATTAATTTGTAACTTTTAATAGTTAGAATTAGAGAGTTAATGATTGATGTTATTAGGCAGATTTAGTTACTGGCCTTTTTAATTTGAAGAACGTTGGCAAGGACAAGCTATAACCTTTTTCTGATGTCTAGGACGGAAAGAGAATCGGTGAATAATTCAGCTAGTAAAGGTAGTTATTCAGTTAGGATCTATCGTGAGGATTTGAACTTTTCCTCCGCTCACATTTCAACTTATGGGGATCTATTGGAAGGGCAACATGGGCACAACTATCAATTGTCTGTCGAATTTAGGGGGCCACTTAATGAAGACAGTCTGGTGGTTGATTTTAGACACATAAAGAGTATTCTAAAAAAAATTAAAGAGACTCTTAATCACCGCACTCTGGTTCCAGTTCAAAATCCTCATCTCAAGGTTCAACACATTGCGAAATCGACTCGTATCCGGTTTAAGGAGGAACGAATTGAATTACCTACACGTGACGTGGTTCTTCTTGAGGTAGCAAACATTACTTCGGAAATTCTTTCCTTTTATATATTTGATGCAATTATTCAGCAGCTTGCTGATGAAGATCGAAAAAGGTTGGAGACACTTAGTGTCGAAGTAATTGAATCTCCAGGGCAGTCAGGGTGTTATGTTGGACCATTAGATTTTTGAATCCTAGTGTTAAGAGAGTCTGCATGTCTGAAAACACCTCTTTAAATCAGTACCTTGAAGAGCCCACTTGTGTAGGGTGTGCACTCTTTTGTCGGTAAAATTAAAAGCGCTTTAATATCCTATAGCGGCACCGTCAGCGCTACGAGGATCTGCGCATCCCATGAACTCTTTGGTTCTAGGGTCGATTAGAATCCCCATTGCACGTCCTTGGGAATTAGATGTTCCAGAATATTGGATTCTGTGTCCCATTGCCCGAAGTATGCTCAAGGATTCAGTAGAAAATCCACTGGGCTCAACCTTTAATTCATCTGGAAACCACTGGTGGTGAATTCGGCCCGCTTCAATGGCTTCTCCAATATCCATCTTGAAATCAATGATATTCACAATCAACTGAAAGACGGTGTTTATAATGGTCCTTCCACCAGGTGATCCAATTAAGAAAAATGGATTATCATTTTTAAGAACAATGGTAGGGGTCATGGAGGAAAGCATGCGTTTATTTGGAGCAATAAGATTTGGTGTTGTGCCGATTTGTCCTGTTTGAGTTGTTTCTCCAGGGACAGGGTTAAAGTCACCCATTTGATTGTTGAGAAGAAACCCTAGTCCTTTAATGGCTATCCTGGATCCATAACTATCCTCAAGTGTATAGGTCACAACGACTGCATTACCTAGAGAATCGACTACCGAGTAGTGTGTTGTTTCCTTTGATTCATAGGCTTGGTTCAAAGGAATAAGATCGCTGATAGAGGCTTTTGTATATCTAATTTCTTTCCTAAGCTTTTGAGCATAACTTTTAGAAATCAACATTTCGATTGGCATATCAGAATTGGAATCAGGATCCCCGAGAAATTTTGCTCTGTCAAAAAATGCGCGCCGCATTGATTCAGTTAGTAGATGAATATGTTGAGCTGAACCATGTCCTTCTTTTAAAAGATCAAACCCTTCCACAATATTAAGCATCTCTATTAGTGCTACACCTCCTGAGCTGGGGGGACCCATTGATATGATTTGGTATCCTCGATAACTTCCTTGCACTGGAGTTCGTTCAATAGCTTCATAGTTGAGTAGATCTGTTTTTGTTATTAAGCCTCCTTCTTCTCTCATCTCTTGAGCAATCATCTGGGCCGTTTTTCCTTTGTAAAATCCATCTCTGCCTCTCTTCTGAATACGGAGAAGTGTTTGGGCAAGATCTGGTTGTTTCCATGTTTCACCCGCTTTATAGGGTTGTCCATTTGATTTTAGGAAGCTATTGGACGAGCCAGGATAATTTTTAAGTTTAGGTGCTTCGGATTGGAATTCATCTTCCAAATTATCTGTAATAGTGAAGCCTTTTTGAGCTAACTGAATTGATGGCTCGATTAGTTTATGGATCGGAAGAGATCCGAAACGTTTGTGTGCCAGAAAAAAACCGGCCACTGTGCCTGGTACTCCTACAGATTGATAGCCTTTGTGGTTGCTCTTTCCATCGTAGTCCCCACTTTTGTCCAGAAACATATGAGGATGTGCTGCTAGTGGAGCTTTTTCTCTGAAATCAAAAGTTGTGTTTTCCCCATTAGGTCGATGGACGATCATAAAACCACCACCTCCTATATTGCCGGCTGAGGGTAGATTTACAGCGAGAGCAAAGCCGGTGGCAATAGCTGCATCAATTGCATTGCCTCCTTCTTTTAGTATTTGGACTCCTATCTGAGATGCTAGGATGTGGCCCGACACTACCATTCCATTTCTTGCCCTTATGGTTTTGAATGGAGTTCCATTTAAGAATGAGACACAGAAAATTAATAAGAATGATAAGAAAGAGTTGCGTTTATTAAACAAACTCGGCATTAGAACAACCTACTCTTAGATCTTTCTAGAAGCAAGAGTGGAATTTATAGGGGGTTTTTGAATAAATTTTGTTCGATCTAATATCGACAGGCGACTTTAGACTTTAGACTTTAGACATTACACTTTGAGAAACTCTGTTTTTAGAAAAAGAAAAGAGTTTTAGTGTGAAGAAATGGATTTCTTGAAATTGTCATTAGGAGGATATTTTTCATGGCAAAATTGCTTACAGAATTCATAGGTACCTTTTTCCTGGTTTTAACTATTGGGCTAACGGTTATGGGGGGGCTCAGCATGGCTCCTTTGGCAATCGGTGGTGCACTTATGATGATGGTTTACATGGGTGCTCACATTTCTGGCGCTCATTACAATCCGGCTATTTCATTGGCGGTTCTTTTACGTGGAAAGTTGTCGTCTAGAGAATTTGTTTTTTATTCTCTGTTTCAGATCGCAGGAGCACTAGCCGCTAGTTTAACTGCCTATTTAATTATGGGTACTTTTGCTCCTGCTCCGGGAGCATCCGTAACCTTTGGGACTGCAATTCTTGTGGAGAGTCTATTTACTTTTTCTCTTGCATTGGTAGTGCTCAATTGTGGTACAGCGAAGGCCACAGAGGGAAACTCTTTTTACGGATTGGCTATTGGTTTCGCGATTGTTGTCGGTGCTTTTGCCGGAGGACCCATTTCGGGTGGGGCGTTTAATCCGGCTGTCGGTATTGGACCTATTTTCGTTAACGCATTGCTTGGCGATGGCTCATTTGGAAATCTTCTGGTTTATATCATAGGCCCTGTTATAGGAAGTGTACTCGCGACAGCTGTTTTCAGGATTCAGGAACCCTAGGGGGTTATCAGGGGGTCTCTGGTTCCGATTGAGCGGGATACTTTTTTAGCTCAAGATTCGATTATTTAATGTTCTTTTGTGAAGTAGGACCTTATTTCTGAAGACCGATAAATAAGATTAAATGGTGCTTCTTGATCAGAGGGTTAACTGAGCTTAAGGATCTGTGAATTGGATTTAAGATCTTCTGAAATCATCAAGTTCACAATTTCTTCACTAAGAGCGAGGTATTGTGACTATTGTTTGGGGATTGTCGATTGCTTTAGAAATTTAAGAGAATCCAATGGCATTTACATAACCTAGAATTTTTGTGTGACGCAAACATTTCTTTGGACGCCCTGTACTTATTCGTAGAAGGGAAGACCTGTGGGTCGTAAAAAACCCCATGCTTATTGGTGCCGATCTTCACAGTTTAGTCTATTTTGTTAGGTTTCTAGATCATCTGGTACTCACCCGTAATTTCTTATTTATGTCTTGGATCGTTCTTATTCTTACGTTTCTAAGTCTTTCAGTTAATACTCTGGTCAAGGGTCAGGAGGTAGCTGCTAGGGTTCTTTCGGTGCAAGGAATAGTTGAATTTCAGGAAGGGGTTAGAGGTTGGTATCCAGCAGTAGTTAATCAAGAACTAGGACCGGGAACATCGATTCGTACAGGTAATCTTAGTCGTTTAGCTCTTCTTTTGGCTGACGAAACCCAGCTTAAGATAGGTCCAAATGCAAGTCTACAAATTCAAGAAGTCCGACGTTCCAGTAATATCCTGCAGCGAATAAGTAAAGTGGTTGCTGGTTCGACTCAGAGTTTATTAAAACTTGAGTCAGGAAAGGCCTGGTTGAGGTCTAAACGGATCCCAGCTCGAGTACGTGTTCAAACTCCTGCAGTAACAGCAGCGATTAGAGGAACCGAGTTTGTAGTTGACGTTAGAGTTGACGGTGAATCACATGTGACGGTTTTATCTGGTTCTGTTGAAATGAAAAACTTAGAGGGAGCGATTCTTATAAATTCTGGGGAACAGGGTAGCGCTCGGGTAGGGGAATCTCCTTCAAAGATTTTCATTTTGAATCCTGAAGATGCAGTCCAATGGACATTGTTTTGCTCCCCCGAAATCAGTCCGTATGATTATCCTTTTTATGATTGGACAAGGGCAGAAGCGACCCGAGCAACTCAGGTTTCTAAAATATCCCAGGTTGAAAAAGCAAAAGCCCTTCATGATGCCGGTCTGCTGGATGATTCGCTTGTGGCGTTGGAAGGGAATACTTCAATTGAGGCAGCTGAAATAAGAGGTTGGGTATTATTATCAAAGAACGATCTCGCTAAATCATCTCAGGAGTTTCAAAAAGCAGGGTTTAGCGAAAGAACGCTATTAGGTCGGTCAATAATCCATCTACGCCTGGGAGAATTTGAGGAGGCTTATGAGATTGCTTCTAATAAAAAATCAAGCAGTGAATTAAAGCTTCATAAGGCTCGTTTGGATTTATTGGTTGGAGAAATTGAACCAGCTCTTCAATTGCTTGAATCTATTGAGTCCTCTAGTCCTAAATACGGAATGGCTCAGGGTTATTTATCTAGGCTCAATTTGGTTTCTAACCGAAAGGAAGATGCCCTCAAGGCAGCTAAAAATGCTATCGAAAGCAGTCCTGAGTCTCCATCAGCTCACCTAAATTTGTCATTTGTGCAGCAGAGTTATTTTGATCTGCCTGGAGCGATAAGATCAGTTGAGGTTGCCTTATCGTTAGATGCTAATTTTGTGCCAGCACTCGTCCAATTCTCTCAGCTGCTTTATGGAACTGGAAACACTGCTAAGGCAAAAAAAGTAATTGAACGGGCAGTAAAAATGTCTCCTGAATTGGGTGCTGTCCACTCAGCGTTAGGTTTTATTCTGTTGGGTCAGGGTCAAACTGAGGATGCAGAGTTAGAATTTAACAAAGCGATTGAGATCGATTCACGTTTGGCTAATCCTCATCTTGGGATGGGGATTGTTTTGATTCGGAGGGGAGACTTTTCAGCTGCAGTTGCTGAGATACTGGTGGCAAATACTTTAGAACCAAGGCTATCTATTTATCACAGTTATCTGGGCAAAGCCTTTTATGAAGAGGAAAAATTCGAACAAGCATTTAGATCTCTTGAGGAAGCTGTCAGGTTGGATCCTCTAGATCCAACCCCACACCTTTACTCAGGTATCTTCAAGAATGATTTGGACCGTCCAGGTGAGGCTGTTAAACATTTCCAGGAATCGATTCGCCTTAATGATAACAGGGCCGTTTATCGCAGTCGTTTTGTTTTGGATGAAGATCGAGCCACACGGAATGTACAACTTGCTTCGGCTTATAATCGATTGGGTCTTTCAGAATGGGCAAACCTAGAAGCGGTACTTTCTAATCTGGACGATCCAACGAATAGTTCGGCTCATTTATTTCTAGCCAACACCTTTCTTAATTCCCGAGGCCGCACTGCTGGTGTTGGCTCAGAGTTACTAGTAGGTAAATTACTATTACCAGTTAACTCAAATTCTTTTAACTCTTTCAATGGTTACACAACCCTTTACGAGCGGCCTGCTATGAACTCGATGATAGAAGGAGGATATGGAAGCTTTAACAGTAATTTGGGACAGCTGATTTCGTCTGGAGGTTCTAAGCATTTCGCATACGGTTTAGTTCTCAATTACGAGAAAACTGCTGGTTTCAGAGATGGGAATGATCGAGAGAAAGTCTACACAAGCTCAAACAATTTTAAGTTTGCACTAACACCTTATAGCGATGTGATGGTGAGCTATTCTCATCAACAACAACGTTTAGGAGATATCGGACAAATACTTATTACTGATGAAACTCCCGATCCTGATCAAACCAACTTTACTCGTTCTAACCGTATCGAGCTTGGATTTCATCAACGTCTTCGACCCGGTTCTGAACTGATGTTTTATTTCTCAGGGAATTTCAATCAGATTGTTAGCGACGATGGAAATGCAGTTCCCAGTCAAAGTCTTTTCTCCCAGTGTCAGTATGATGGAATTCCACCTCCATGCGGTTTTATGGACCGGCGAAGCTCTTTCAAGGGATTCAATCTGACATTTCAGGCCGCCCACTATCTTAAGGTTAGTGATTTTGACTTTAAGTATGGTCTGGATTTTCTTGGAGGTCACCGAAATGACAAGCTATATCTTTATTATCGAGAAAATGAGGTATTTTCGACAGATGATCAAAAATTGATTGTTCAAGACCCAATTGTAGAAGAGCAAAATCTTAGTTACCGGACCTTATTTCTTCACTCTAATTATCATTTAGATTCAGATCTCACATTAAACGCAGGGCTCAATTACGAGTGGTCAAACGATGACAATATATTTATAGGTTCTCACGATATAACAGGGATCGATGAAAACATGAATCCAATTTTTGGAGAAAACAAGTCGGACTGGAGACTCAATCCTCAAGTTGGAGCAATATATGAGCCTTTTGAATCCTCAACCATTCGGGTGGCTGTTATGAGCTCTCGTCAAGAGTTGGTGTCTGGAGGGGGTGCTAGGGCATTTGCTAGAGAACGTCTGGTTCCTGTTCATTTAAACGGATTTCTTTCGAATCTCAACTTAGTGGAATTAGGTCGTTCTTGGAGCTACAACCTAGGTTGGGATCAAAGAATAGGAGCAAATAGTCTTGTTAGGGCTAGCGGATTTTTTAGGAATCTTGAAATTCCACACGCTGAATCTAGTTCTATGGGATTTCTCGAAGAACAAATCTTTGAGGGCAAGCTATATGGAGCTGAAGTGATCTTAAACCATTCCATTTCTCCCCAATTATCATTTGTCGCTAGCTATGAATTCAGTCAGGATGAAGACTTTTTTTCGTTTAGAAAAGAACATGAATTGAATACAAGTCTTTTTTATGTTCATCCACAGGGCTTTTCTCTCAGTGTTAGAGAAAATTTTTTCCAGCAGAAAGGACACCTAGGAATAGATTTCCCTAAAACAAGAGTTTTTACAACGGACTTGAGTATTAATTATGAATTTCCGGAAAATATTGGATCGCTGTCTTTACAAATAAGCAACTTGTTTGACCACCGATATCAGTTTTTGGTTGATCCTTTAACTTTGATCCAACGAATCCCGAAACGCCAATTCGAATTTATTCTTCGTTGGTATCTTTAGATTCACCTGTTTAACACAAGTTCTTGTACAACGGTTAGTGGTGTCTCTTAACTGGCAGGAGAACCAAATTTGGTGGTAATTCTTTACTAGCCTTACTTCGAGAATTTCGTAGTATCTGTAGTCCCAGAATATTTTGGATAGTAATGGTTCCCGAGCGATTCCGTTTTAGTCGATGACTATGAACCTTTCAAGGATGATTATAAGTTGATATTTAGTTTTACCGGAAGTAATAATCAGCCCCCATGAAGAATGAAAAACGAAGTATTGGCATGATTGGTTTGGGAGTAATGGGAAGGAATTTGGTCCTTAATCTAGAAGATAATGGCTTCCCAGTAGCTGTTTGGAATCTAGAACCCCAGTGGACAAAGGATTTCATCTCAAGGGAAGGTTCTGATAGAAGGATTACAGCGGCGAGTAAATTAGAGGAGCTATCGAATATCTTGTCTCCACCCCGGCTTATTTTCATGATGATTAAGGCTGGTCGTCCGGTGGATAAAATAGTCCGGAAGCTCGTATCTTGTTTAGATACCGGAGATGTTCTGGTCGATGGTGGAAATTCTCATTTTAATGAGACAGAAACTCGTCAAAAGTATTGCCGCAATAAAGGGATCCATTTTTTTGGCATGGGAGTATCTGGAGGGGAAGAAGGCGCTCGGAATGGTCCATCCTTAATGCCTGGAGGCAATCGATCCGTTTATAAAGAGCAGCTGGGTAAGGTACTGAAAAAAATAGCTGCTAAGAGTGATGATGGGCCCTGTGTAACCTACATAGGACCAGCCGGAGCAGGGCATTTTGTGAAGATGGTTCACAAAGGCATTGAGTATGGGGATATGGAATTGATAGCCGAGGCATACGATGTAATGAAGAAAGGTCTTGGAATGGATTCTGGGGAGATTGGGGAGGTCTTTAGCCGGTGGAACCAAGGTAGACTTAGCTCTTATTTGATGGAAATTAGTGCTCAGATCATGAAGGTAGAGGACCCGATAACCGGAAATCCGCTTGTTGAAATGATTTTGGATAAAGCCGGTCAAAAAGGTACAGGAAAATGGACAGCCCAGTCAGCCCTTGATCTTGGTGTTCCAGTACCAACCATTAGTGCTGCTCTCGATGCTAGATTTCTTTCAGCAATCAAAGATCAACGAGTGCAAGCTGCCGACTGTTTTCCTTCAAGATCCCAGGTTTTAATAGCTGGAAAGAGAGAGGTCCTTGAGAAATTAGAGAAAGCTCTATATGCATCAAAACTTTGTGCTTATGCACAAGGGATGGCAGTCATTGCAGCGGGTTCTCAGGAGTACAAATGGGGTATTGATAAGGCAGAAGTGTGTAGAATCTGGAAAGGAGGTTGCATCATTCGTTCCAAGTTATTGGATGTCGTCCAGGATGTGTTTGAAGATTGTTCTGACATAAAGAATCTTCTTTTAGATCGCAAAATCTCAGCCCTTATCCTAGGTCTTGAGAATGACTGGAGAACACTTGTTACTAGTGCAGAGTCGGTTACAATTCCTACTTTGTCAATGTCTGCTAGCCTAAGGTATTTTGATGCCTTTAGAACAGAAAACCTTCCACTAAACTTGACTCAAGCACAGCGAGATTTCTTTGGGGCTCACACTTACTGTCGAGTAGATGATCCAGAGAGAAAAGACGTTCACACCGATTGGAAGAGAAGTAAGGAGAAGGGGTAAAATTAATAGGTGTCAGGAAGATAAATCCACTAAGCTAGCGCTTTCAACAAACTATTTTATCTTTCGTCCATTAAACACACTTATTCGAATAAAAAGGAATTCGTTCTGTCTGAGAGACCGAATCTCAAAACATTAAGACTAATAGAATTAATCTGGATGAGCTATGAAGAGGCAGAGTATTGCAGCGCTTGTTTTCCTGATTCTGTCTATTTTAATAGTTGGATTATGCTCTCTTTTTACTCCATTAATCGAGCAGATAGAATTCAAAAACTATGATTTCATGATGTTTCTTCGGGGCACGGATCAAAAACCCGAAAACCTTGTGATTGTTGCCATAGATCGTTTTAGCCTTGATGTCTTTGAAAAGGAACTGGGGATGAGTTGGCCCTGGGACCGTACTGTCTATGCTGATCTTATTGAATCCTTGACCGAAGCTGGTGCCAAAGTAATAGGTTTCGATGTTATTTTTGACCTACCTTCGAATCCTGACAGCGACAGACGTTTTTCAGAGGCAATTAGAAACAGTGAAATCCCTGTAGTACTTGCTTCTACTATCGAAAAAGTGGTCACTAAAAATTATTTGTTTGAAAAGCAAGTGCTACCGATAGAGGTTTTGATGGATGCCGGAGGAATTCCTGCTTTAAGTATGATCAGCCCTGATCGGGATGCAGTAGTAAGGCATGCTCAACTTACGCTGAATGGAAAGGAAACCTTGGTTCTTGCTTTGTACAGGTTGGTTCGGGAAACCCTTGATTTTAGTGAAATACCCATTCTGGATTTGGATATTAACGATCCCAAAATCTTGATTAACTATGTGGGGTATCCCCATGGCATTGAGACTGTTAGTTTCTTTCAAGCTCTCAAATACAAGAATCATCTTCCGAAGAATATTTTTCACAATCAAGTTGTATTGGTTGGAAGATCGGAGTCAATACATGACTTGGTGGCGAGGGCGGGAGGAGCTGACATGTTTAACTCACCCATTACTCTTCTTGGAGGGAATCAACAAATACCTGGAGTTGAAGTGCAAGCTAATATTTTTAACACAATTAGCAAGAGAAAATTTATTCGAAAAGCCTCCAGCGGGCTCATGGTGTTCCTAACGCTTGCCCTAGGAATAGCTGTTTCAATTCTAATGCTAATTATTCCAAAAAGTCGTGACAAAATCCTTTGGTCTATGTTGGTTGTTTTCGGTTTTATTGGATTGACCTGGTTTGGATTCATTCGATTTGATTACTGGATTCTAGGTTTCCAGCCGTTTCTGGTGGGATTAATTACCGTAGCTTTAAATACTGTTTATCAGTACCAGACTTCAGAGAAAAACAGACAGAAGGTTGAGCAGATGTTAAGAGGATATGTATCCAAAGATGTGGTAGAAACGATTAAAAAGGATCCTACAAAGTTAAAACTAGGAGGAGTTGAAGTTACGGCAACTGTTTTGTTTTCCGATATCGTTAATTTTTCTGAAGTATCAGAGAATGTTAGTCCACATGAATTATCGTCTAAATTAAATGACTACTTCACTAATATGGGTGATGTGATTATGCATAATCAGGGAATGATCAACAAGTACATAGGAGACTCTATAATGGCGATATGGGGTGCACCTCTAAAGAATGAAAATCACGCTGTTTTAGCCTGTCAGGCAGCTTTAGAGATGAAATGTAAGCTTAAAGAAAGGGAGAAATTCGGATTTCGTTCTCGCTATGGTCTGAATTCTGGAACCATGGTGGCAGGTAATTTAGGGCACCATGAACGGATGGAATACACGGTTATTGGTGATGCGGTTAATCTTGCATCTCGATTGGAGGGTGCTAATAAAATTTTTGGGACAGCGATAATGATCAGTGAAACTACGGAGAAAAGGGTTCAGGGGCATTTTATTACACGTCAGTTAGATATTATTCGTGTAAGAGGTCGTTTCCATCCCGTCAAAGTTTATGAACTTGTAGCTGCAGAGAATAGGAACACCTCAGATAAAGTCAGAGAAATGGTAGATTCTTTTAAAGAGATTCTCGAAACCTACTCTTGTCAGAATTGGGATATGGCATACAAGCTTGCGAGAGTTCATTTGTCAGCCTTTCCCAATGACACTGTAGCAAATGTTTATATGTCCCGTTGCCAAAAATATATAGGAGCTCCTCCGCCAGCTAACTGGGATGGAGTTTACGAACTAACCCAAAAGTAGAAATCCAGGGCCTATAACTAATTCCCAGCCGTATTGAGTAAAGACTTGAAAAATTTCTAATAGACTTAGAACATTTTAACTATAAGTAGCCTCGTCTGATTAGAAAGTTATAATTCATGACGATTTTGGTAAATGGTGAAAGAGCTAAATCAGAGGGGGTGTTTTTGGATGAAGAGACTAAAAGGATGAATGATCTCTGCCGGTTTAAATTGGGCTTTTGGGGAGTTCGTGGCTCTACTCCAACACCTAAGATTGAATACCTGTCCTTTGGAGGGAACACTCCCTGCATAGAGCTTCGTACGATTGAAAATGAGATTTTAGTCCTTGACGCGGGAACAGGCATTAGTCCTCTTGGAGCAGCTCTCGTTGAAGAAGCTAAAGGCCCACTAAACATTAAAGTATTTATTACTCACTTTCATTGGGACCATATTCAAGGCATACCCTTCTTCCTACCCCTTTATTTTCCTGATAATAAAGTGACATTCTTTTCCTTTGAGAATAGAGCAGAAAAGATGCTAAAGGGACAGATGATGGAACCCTATTTTCCAGTTAATCTTGACTTGCTTCCAGCCAGGCTGGAATTTCAGGCTATTGAACACCGCCTTGTTAAGATTTCAGGTCTCCAGATTTCACCGTTTCCAATGAACCATCCCCAGGGTGCTACAGGATATCGAATTGAGAAGGAGGGAATAGCAGTTGTCTATGCAAGTGATCATGAGCATGGTGACAAAGAAATGGACGAGATCATCCGTGAGAATTCTAGTGATGCTTCTGTTCTAATCTATGATGCACAGTACACTCCAGAGGAATATCAAGATCGTTTAGGATGGGGGCATAGTAATTGGCTAGAGGCTACAAGACTTGCTCATGACTCAAGGGTTGGTAAGTTGGTCTTATTTCACCACGATCCTTCTCATGAAGACAGTAAAATGACCGACATTGTTCTTGAGGCAAGGAAACATTTTCCTTGGGTTAAAGCTGCTTGTGAAGGCGAATTTCTGAGTTTTTAGTTGCTACCTAAGGATTCCCAAAAAGCTTTTTTCAGATCATTCCCCTAAATTGAAATGGGATAATCGGCTGTGTTAAATTCCGTTACTTGAATAAACTTTATCGATTGGGCTTTTACGGTTAGGCACGAAAGCAGTTGGTCCGGTGTTAAAACAAGATTACTTTAAGGTATCTTTATCTTGTAATAAATATGTTGAAGTAGTAATCGTCCTAGAGGGACAATCCAATTTTAACAGTCATCAAGACGGGAGTACTTATGGCCACAGTTGAGAGCGATAAAATCCGCAATATAGGAGTTGTCGGTCACGGTGATGCTGGAAAAACATCACTTGTCAGTACGTTGTTGTTTGCTTCGGGTGATGTCAATAGGCTAGGTAAGGTGGAGGAGGGGAATACGGTTACCGACTATGATGAAGAGGAAATTGAACGTCAGGTTACTCTTACTAGCTCTATTGCACATTCTAGATGGAAAGATCACAAGATCAATCTAGTAGATACTCCAGGATACTCTGCCTTTGTTCAGGATGCCAAAATGACCCTTTTAGGCGTTGACACTGCCCTGGTGGTGGTTGATGCAGTAGAAGGTATCGAAGTACAAACAGAACAGGTGTGTGAATTCGCTAACGATCTGGGATTAGCACGTGCATTTGTTCTTACAAAAATGGACAAGCCTAGGGCCGATTTCCAAAGTGCAATTGATTCCCTCCAAGAGCATTTCGGGCGAAAAGTGGTGCCTGTACAGCTTCCTATGGGGAAGGAAGAGGGCTTCAAGGGAATCGTTGATCTAATTTCTTCTAAAGCTTATCTATATGAGGGAAGCAATGAAGGTAAATTTAAGGAAAGCGATATTCCTGAGGAGTTTAAAGCTGACACATCAACATTCAGAGAAATGCTTGTCGAATTGGTAGCAGAAAGCGACGATGTGTTGATGGAGCAGTATTTCGAAGATGGGACTCTTTCCGAAAAATCCATGAGAATTGGATTACGAAAGTCCTTTCGAGAAGGTGCTATTTATCCAGTATTTTGTGTTTCTTCTTCACGCAACATTGGAATAAAACAGTTGTTAGACGGAATAGTCAATGTTTTCCCAAATCCAGGGGAGAGAAGACCTTTCAAGGCAATCTCAAAACAAGGGGATGAAGCGGAGATTGTTCCTTCAACAGATGGCCCTCTAGTTGTTTATATATTCAAGACAATTGCTGATCCTTTTGCTGGCCGTATAAATATACTACGTGTTATTTCCGGTACTCTAAAGTCTGATTCGACTCTAAAAAACTTGACACAAAATCAGTCAGAAAGATTTGGATCATTGCAAATAATTCAGGGGAAGGGGCATCAGGCAGTCTCGGAACTTCTCAGTGGGGATATTGGTGGTGTGCTAAAGCTTAAAAATACTGGAACCGGTGATACTCTTGGAGACTCAAATGTAAAGGCAACTGTGAAGCAAGTTGATTTTCCTGAACCAGCAATAAGTTTTGCGGTTGAGCCAAGGACACGGGGAGATGAAGAAAAAATTAGCTCGGCCATTACCAAGGTCTTAGAAGAAGATCCATCCTTGAGATTTAGTCGAGACAACCAGACACAGGAATTCCTTCTCTCAGGTACAGGTCAGGTTCATATAGAGGTAGTGGTTAACAGACTCAAGAAACGATACGGAGTGGAAGTTGATCTGAGACCCCCTAAGGTTCCCTATCGAGAGACAATTTTAGGAACAGCCGATGTGCAAGGGAAGCACAAAAAACAAACTGGAGGCCATGGTCAGTTTGGAGACTGTAGGATTCGTATGGAACCTACAGAGAGGGGAGCAGGATTTGACTTTCAAGATAAGATTTTTGGGGGTGCTATTCCTAAGGGTTATATTCCTGCAGTTGAGAAGGGAATTAAGGAGGCAGCCGTGAAGGGCTTTCTCGCGGGTTTTCCAGTTGTAGATTTTCGGGTTACTCTCTACGACGGTAGCTACCACAATGTTGACTCCTCTGAAATGGCATTTAAGATTGCTGGCGCCCTGGCTTTTAAAAAAGGAATGGAACAGGCTCGGCCTGTTCTTATTGAACCTGTAATGAACATTGAAGTTTATGTTCCAGAAGCATTTGCAGGTGATGTCATGGGAGATTTCAATGGAAGAAGAGGGAAAATTCAAGGGATGGATGGAAAAGGAACAATGCAGGTTGTTAGGGCCCAAGTTCCATTAGCTGAAATGCTAACTTACGCGCCAGTTCTGACCTCGATGACAGGAGGGCGTGGGAGTTACCATATGGAGCAATCACATTACGAAATAGTACCCCCACATCTAGCTGAGAAAATAGTTAAAGAGGCTAAAGAAGACAATTAGCGTCTGTCTTGACACAGAGGAGGTTCCTTGTATCCCAAAATCATTGAACTGGGTCCACTAACCTTACATACCTACGGTTTGCTTTTAGCACTGGCTTTTTTATCGGGTGCGGTAATACTGGCCCGCTTGGTTGTTAGGGAAGGATTTCAAGCTAGTCGAGCCTGGGACTTTTCCTTTGTTGTGATCATTTCAGCTCTTGTAGGAGCAAAGATTTTTATGGTGGGAAGTAATTTAAACTATTACTTGGATCATCCTTCTCACTTTGTGAGTCTAGAATTCTGGCAAGCTGGAGGCGCGTATTTCGGTGGTCTAATAGGTGCAATTGCTTTTAGCTATTGGTATATTTCTCGTTCTTCCGATCTCAGTTTCGGCGTCATGGCGGATGCAGCAGGCCCTTCTATCGCCTTGGGTCAGAGCATTGGTCGTCTTGGTTGTTTTGGTGCTGGATGCGATTATGGAAAAGTTACTGAACAACCCTGGGCAGTGACATTCACTAGTGATTATGCCCATCAGAAGGTCGGAGTTCCTCTCAATGTTTCTTTGCATCCAGTGCAGCTTTATGAATCTGTAGGGACCTTTGTACTTTTCCTTTTTCTTATGTGGATGCATACTCACAAACGCTTTACAGGACAGGTCTTTGCTGCCTATCTTGTTGGTTATGGTGTGTTACGTTTTGTCAATGAATTTTTTCGGGGTGATCGCAGTCGGGGGATTCTTTTTGATGGGGCTATCTCCGTGCATCAATTAATCGCTTTAACCTTAGTTGCTATTTCCCTCGTTATAATTTATTTCGGAAAATCAAAATCGAGTTACGGACGTGCTTGAAACGATTTGTTTCCAGGCTCACCCTGGTGATCATGGTGTCAGACTTGATTGTTTTCTGGATAAAAAACTGGAGGAGTCTCGTAGCGTTATTCAGAGATGGATTAAGCGAGAAGCTGTAACCTTAAATGGGAGGATTTGTAAGTCGAGCCGGCGTTTAAAAGCCGGAGATAATGTTAGAGTAATCCCTCTTCCTCCCCCAAGCCTACATATAGTTCCTGAGAACCTTCCTCTTTCAATTGTTTTTGAAGATGAGGAGCTTCTAGTGGTAAATAAATCGGCAGGAACAGTTGTTCATCCTGGAGCAGGAAATGGATCTGGGACTTTAGTTAATGCTTTACTTTTTTACTTTGAAGGACTGAGCAGAAAAAGAACAGTACGACCAGGAATAGTCCATCGTTTAGATAAGGGGACCTCTGGCCTTTTAGTCGTAGCAAAGAATGACTTTTCCCACGATAACCTTGCCTTACAATTTAAGGAGCGTCGTGTAACTAAGGTCTATTTATCTTTAGTGTATGGACGAGTAAACGACAATTCGGGAAGGATTGACCTTCCCGTTGGACGTCATCCATCCAGGAGGATTCAGATGTCGACTAGAAGCCACCACCCTCGATCTGCTCTTACAAAATATCAAGTGATAAATAGGTTCAAAGGGTTCTCTTACCTTGAAGTAAGTCCTCATACAGGTAGAACCCACCAAATTAGAGTCCACCTTGAACATTTAGGCCATCCTATTGTGGGTGACCCTATTTACCGGGGGAACAGAAGAAATGAACAGTCGGAACCATTATCAAACCATTTGATTGAAGAACTAAATCATCAGTTTTTACATGCATTTCTTCTAAAACTTAATCATCCGAAGACTGGACAAACTCTAATATTTAAATCGATCCTTCCAGATAACTTGAACGCTATTTTGAAAACTCTAAAAAAATGACAGCATTGATTACTATGTTCACTTTGATTTTTTCTCTAGCGGTAGGATTTCTACCTTTATATGCTATTTCCCAATCTGATTTGGAGAGAGAAGATCCAATCCGGGTAGAGGTAGAGGCCGTAAATCTTTTAGTTTCTGTACATGACAAGACTACTGGGGCTTTTATTAGCAATCTCTCTCCTGAAGATTTTGTAATATATGAAAATGGTGTTCGTCAGGAGATTACTAATTTCACAGAAGAGACCAACTTGCCTTTGTCCATAGCTCTTTGTATTGACACTAGTTCTAGTGTTCGGATTAAGCTTAAATTTGAAAAAGAGGCAGCTAGCGACTTTCTTTTTTCTGTTATGACGCCAAAGGATAAGGCGCTGCTACTTGAGTTTGATACAGCAGCGACGTTATTACATGATTTCACATCTAATCCCAACAAACTAACTCATGAAATTTCACGTCTTAGGGCAGGGGGAGGTACTTCACTTTATGATGCAGTTTGTCTAGTTTCCGAGCAAAAGTTAAAAGATTCCGAGGGGAGAAAGGTTTTGGTCATACTTTCGGATGGGGCTGACCAAACAAGCGTTTCTCTATTTGATGATGCGTTGAGAGCAGCTTTTCAAGCAGAGGCCGCCGTTTACACCATAAGCACAGCACGCTTTGGAGCCGATATAGATCACGAAGGGGACAATGCACTAAGGCAGTTATCTAGCAATACAGGAGGAAGATCATATTTTCCTCTTTCCACCAGTGAGCTCTCGAAATCCTTTAAGTCTATCAATGAAGAGTTACGAAATCAGTATAGTATTACGTACATTCCCATTGATAGGAATAGGGATGGAAGCTTCCGGAAATTAAGGGTTAAGCTTAAATACTTAAATAAGCTGCTCTTCTATCGAAAAGGTTATTTTTCTCCTTTGGAGACTTCGGAATAAAAGCGTCTTCTCAACATTCTGTAGTAAGCTGCCTGAACTAATTTATTACGTTTTGAAAATCCATTTTCCAGGATTTTGGATTTGTAAACAATTTCATCTGCTACCCACTTTTCCTGCTGTGGAGTAAGAAGATTGCTATCTACAGCTTTTAGTAAGGACTGTACACGGTATCGATCCATTCCCCAGCGACTTTTTGAGAGTTGATCGCTGTGACCCCCACGTTTCACAATCAACTTTTCGGGCAAATATAAGATCGGTTGGTGGGTTGTGATTCGGATCCATAAATCGTAATCCTCACAAACGGGAAGCTTATCATCAAACAAACCGTGTAGGTTTAGTAAGTTACGGCTTAAAAGAAGAGAACTGGGGCTGATAAGACAGGAACGGAGGCAGTGGTGGAATATCCAACCTGAATATTTTCTGTGATGTTTGCGTTGGTTCACACGGACTCCTGAACGAATCCAGATTTCATCCGTATAAATAGCATTATACTGAGGATTGTTTTCGAGAGTTTCAAGCTGATATTGGAGTTTGTTTTTATGCCAATAATCGTCGCTATCCAAAAATGCTATCCAGTCGTAGCGGGATTTATTAATACCTATATTCCGGGCTCTGCTAACCCCCTGATTCTTCTGATGAACGTAGTGGATTCTAGAGCATAGATGCCCTTTAATTGCTTCGTAGGTTCCGTCTGTTGAACCATCATCGACTATGATTAGTTCCCAGTCTTTAAAGCTTTGCGCAGAAATCGATGTGATTGCATCGATAAGCAGATCCTTTCGATTGTAAGTAGGGAGAACGATACTTATCAACTATTGCTAATAAAATGAAAGAAAAGGATAGCTATATCACAAGAATTCATAGGAGGATATAATTTGTATAGGTTTATATCTTAGCGTAGGTAGAAGAGGTCAAAAGTTTGAGTAGTAATCGTAAAAGAGTAATCTGACAAGATCTAAAACATTGTCTCTGATAAATTTTTCTTTGCACTGCAAGATTACATTTGTCTAGCCTGTTGCAATAAACAGAAAAAGTCGATGGGGGTATATACAGAAGGACCATGTTTTGTTGCTGGGCTATGAGTAGGATGACCAAGGTGCCTTTAGTATAAGTAAATTGGGTTCCATCAATAGTAAATAGTAATAGGTTTTGTATCCATTTTTCACTCTTTGATTTAATCAGGCTCATCCCTCAATAAGAACTATCTAGAGACCAACCCAAAGCCTTAATATTTCCTGAAATGTTGTAAGTGGTGGTGGGAGATTGAAATATTATCTGTATGCAGTACTAGGAGGTGATGAATGGAGTGTAGATCAAAGTGGCATTTTAGAGTAGCTCAGGTTATTGCGCTGGCAACTACAATGTTTGTGTTACAAGCACAGACAAAGGAGGAGGGCCCTTGGTGGCCACATCCTATTTGGGGAGAA
This sequence comes from uncultured Acidobacteriota bacterium, assembly GCA_964569605.1. GTDB lineage: Bacteria > Acidobacteriota > UBA6911 > RPQK01 > CBDAPI01 > CBDAPI01. The sequence goes on along the minus strand of CAZMUJ010000094.1, from coordinate 3,028 downwards.
GGAGATCAGGCTGGTGCATCAAACTGGATTACAGCCTCAAAAGTCTTGAGTGCAGTTAATCTAGTCAAAAATGGGATAGTTTATGAGATTGGTCAGATCTATGAAAAAGGAATGCCTCTCTATGGGAAAAGGACCTTTTCTATTGTGGTGCCTGACCCTGGTCCTCCGGTAGGAAAAAACCAGTTGGTTTCAAATGATGAATTTGTATGCGGTGAGATTGGTCAGATAGGAACTCAGTTTGACGGCCCTGGCCACATAGGGACAAGGTTGAAAATGGCCGATGGTACACACAAGAGTGTCTTTTACAATGGGTTTACACAGGAAAATGATATTGGTGGACCCTATGGCCTCCGAAAGCTGGGAGTTGAAAACGTTAAGCCGATAATCACACGCGGCGTTCTTATAGATATTGTTGGTTTCAAGGGTCAGGCTACCCTTCCAAATAGTTACGAGGTTTCTTTAGCTGATGTGAAGGGGGCCTTAATGAAGCAGGGTATCGATCCAGATTCGATTAGTCCTGGAGATGCATTGTTTTTTAATTATGGATGGTCAAAACTGTGGGGAAATCCAGTAAAGTATAATTTTAACCCACCAGGTATAGGTCTGGAGGTAGCAGCATGGATTATATCCTTGAAGCCTTCCATGATTGGTTCTGATTCCTGGCCTACAGAGGTAGTACCAAACCCTAATCCAGAACTCTTATATCCAGTACATCAAGAGCTAGTCACAAAAAATGGAATCTTCAATCTTGAAAATATGGTGTTTGAGGATCTAGTTCGAGATCGTGTTTACGAATTCCTATTTATATTAACTCCGATTCGCTTGAAAGGAGCCACTGGTTCTCCTGTCCGTCCCATAGCTATTCATTAGATTTTGTTTTATTGAAATTAAGATAAGGAATATTTTGACAATAGATACAATGATTTCTAGGGCGAGATAATCTATGAAAAGTGGTTTTCATAGATTTTTTAAAAAGGGACATAAGCAGAGCTTGAGTGTTGGCATATCAATAGATTTATTCTTCAGATAATCGCCCTAGAGTAGAGATTAAGACTTGTAGTCAAGAAAAGATAGACTCAAATCGATTGCCATTACTTTTGCTTGGTTTTTAAGGAAACGGAGCTTGTTTAACGTATAATCCAATCTCTAGTAGGGAATTTTAATTTTTTAGTTAAGTCAATGTCATCTATGAGCGGCCACAACCACGATCATTTTAGCTTTGCTGAACTAAAGCGAAGCCCCTCAAGTCAGAGAAACCTAAAGAGAACACTTCTTTTGGTGGTGATTTATATGGTGGTGGAGTTCTTAGGAGGCATTTTTTCTGGATCTCTTGCTCTTATGGCTGACGCCGGTCATATGCTATCTGATGCTGGGTCAATTGGGTTGGCATTATTTGCACTGTGGCTTACAACCCAGCCTTCTGGAAACAGGCACACCTATGGTTTTCACAGGACTGAAATATTGGCAGCAACTATTAACGGTGCAGCCCTAGTTGCGATCTCCGTACTCATTTTTATTGAGGCTTGGGAAAGGTTATTGAGTCCTACAAGAGTTCAGGCTCCAATATTGATCTTAGTTGCAGTGGGAGGACTAGTCGTGAACCTGATAGGTTTGTGGCTTCTAAATGATAGTCGTGAGGAAAGCCTAAATATGAGAGGAGCTTGGTTGCACATTCTAGCTGATACCCTGGGAAGTATTCAGGCTATTTCCGCAGGAATGTTAATTTGGTTCTTTGATTGGTATTGGGCTGATCCTTTGGCCTCAATAATAATTGCTCTCTTAATCATTGTATCTGCTTGGTGGGTTTTAAGAGAATCTGTAACTGTTTTGATGGAAAGCTCTCCTATGCACATTGACGTTGGAGAGGTTTTAATTGCTATGAAGCAAGTTGAGGGCGCAGCTGATGTACATGATCTTCATGTTTGGACGATTACCAGCGGGATGGTAGCTCTTTCGGCCCATGTTCAAACTGAGTCGAAAGTTGATCGGGATGACCTTCTTAAGAGATTGAGTTCCATCTTAAGGAATCGTTTCTCGATTCTACATGAGACTATTCAAATTGAATCTCTAACGCATGAGTGTCAGTCTTGTAGTTGAAAGATTTCCCAAGTGCTTTCTTCACTATTTCAAGAAATGAAATAGAAAGGGTTGTCCAACAAGGGTTAGCATCTTCTTGTCCAAGTGAAGAGGATCTCTAATTTTCAAGAACTAGACTTTTTTTTAAATAATTATTAATTTGGTCGATAAGTTCAAAAATTAGTTCCCGGTCTCTTAGATGTAGCTGGAAGAGGTCAAGATTTAATTGGAGAGTAAATGTGGTTGTATAGAACTTTGTTTTTGGGGTTAGAGTTTTTCTAAAACGGTCAACTGAATTTACTGGCTAGTGTTCATGGACACCTATTGTCTGAAAAACTAGAAGTTGCATTTCCAATACCGGGGATTTCAGGATCAATATGAAATTCATGTGATTTTGTTTTTGCCCATATTTTTATCTGCAATGCATTAGAAACCGAGAACGGTAGCCTGTCAGCCCATTCGACCACGCTAATGGTGTTTAATAAAAAGATTTCTTCCAAAGGAAGGGACGAAAAATCAGAACTTTTTTCTAGTCGGTATAGGTCGATGTGAAAGACGTTTCCGAAATCGGATGGATACTCATTGATTAGGGTGAACGAAGGACTTCTGACTATTAATGGATCAGTGCCTAGGCCTGCAAAAATTCCACGGGCTAATACCGTCTTTCCAGTACCCAGTTCTCCTGTAAGTAAAAGAATAGCTTGTGGGATCAAACATTTTGCTATCGCATTACCAAGTTTACCTGTCTCTTCCTCACTTTGTGTTTTGATTTTTATCATATGATCACTTCTCCAATTCTGAAAATCCTTGTTCCAGGAAGTCAATAATTGAAGTAGCGGTTAAAGAGTTCATAGAAACTGACAAGGAAGCTGCATCCCCTGCGAGTCCATGAATGTAGACTGCGGCTGCAAGACCTTTTGTGATGTCGGTATTGGTTCGTTTTCCTGAGGCC
>CAZMUJ010000093.1:0-18710 GCA_964569605.1 uncultured Acidobacteriota bacterium | reverse complement strand
CTAGTTAGAATGTTTATAGAGGAAGTGAGAAGTAGTCATGGCAAAAGAAAAGTTTGAACGTACGAAGCCGCATGTAAACGTAGGAACAATAGGGCATGTGGATCATGGTAAGACGACACTGACAGCGGCGATTACGCAGGTATTATCGGAATCGTCGTCTGGGGGGACGGAGGTACGGACGTTTGATTCGATTGATAATGCACCTGAAGAACGAGAACGAGGGATTACGATAGCGACGGCGCATGTCGAGTATGAGACAGAGAATCGGCATTATGCGCACGTGGATTGTCCAGGGCATGCAGATTATGTGAAGAACATGATCACAGGAGCAGCGCAGATGGACGGCGCGATACTGGTGGTAAGTGCGGCGGATGGGCCGATGCCACAGACTCGGGAGCACATACTATTGGCCAGGCAGGTGGGTGTGCCTTACATCGTGGTTTTCTTAAACAAAGTGGATATGGTGGATGATGAGGAGCTAGTGGAGTTGGTAGAACTGGAGGTAAGAGAGCTATTGTCATCGTATGAATTTCCGGGGGATGATATACCGATAGTTCGAGGAAGTGCACTCAAGGCTCTGGAAGGAGAAGAAGGAGGCAAGGAGCAAATAAATGAGTTGATGGGCGCAATTGACGATTACATACCTATCCCTGAGCGAGCGATAGACAAGCCGTTTTTGATGCCGATTGAGGATATTTTTTCAATCAGCGGGAGAGGAACGGTAGTGACGGGTAGGATTGAGCGAGGGATGGTAAAAGTAGGAGAGGAAATGGAGATCGTAGGGATCCGGGATACGATGAAGCGAGTGGTTACAGGGGTAGAGATGTTTAAAAAGCTTTTGGATGAGGGACAAGCAGGAGACAATGTTGGATTGTTGTTGAGGGGGACGGACAAGGATGATGTTGAACGGGGGCAAGTAGTTGCAAAGGCAGGTTCGATCAAACCGCATACCAATTTCAAAGCAGAAGCATATGTTTTAGCGAAGGAAGAAGGCGGTCGGCACACCCCGTTTTTCAAGGGATACCGGCCACAATTTTATTTTCGGACGACGGATGTAACAGGAGTCGTGGAGCTGCCAGAGGGAACAGAAATGGTGATGCCGGGAGACAATATGTCCGTATCGGTGGAGTTAATTAATCCGATTGCCATGGAAAAAGGTTTGCGCTTTGCCATCCGGGAGGGTGGAAAAACGGTCGGTGCTGGAACTGTAACTGAGGTCCTGGAGTAAGGGCGATGTGCAGGAGTTATTAAGGAAAGGAATATAGGTTTCGGATGCTAGATGAGAAGATCAGAATTCGCTTGAAAGCTTTTGATCATCGTGCTTTGGATAAGTCCACTCGTGAAATCGTGGATATCGCGAAGAGGACGGGTGCCAGGGTTTCAGGACCGGTTCCATTGCCTACGAAGATCGGCCGTTACACGGTTCTGCGTTCACCTCATGTTGACAAGAAGTCACGAGAACAGTTTGAGATTAGAACTCATAAGAGATTAGTTGATATATTGGAGCCAACCCCACAGACGGTAGATGCTCTTATGAAACTCGATTTACCTGCTGCTATTGATGTTGAAATTAAGGCTTTTGGTACAGAGAAAGAATAGTTATGGTTGAGGGTTTAATTGGGAAAAAACTAGGAATGACACAGCTTTTTGACGATAAGGGGTTTGTGATTCCTGTAACGGTAATCCAAGTAGGCCCTTGCGTAGTAATTCAGAAGAAAACCCTTGTAGAAGATGGTTATGCTGCTGTGCAGCTAGGATTGATTGAAGACCGTAAGCTCAAGGCTAACCGACCCATGCAAGGGCATTTTAAGGGTTCTGGGGTGGCTGCTTGCAAAAGGCTTCGGGAGTTTGCTTTTAGTGAAAGTGAAGAAACAAAGGTCTCTGTAGGTGACAAGGTTCTAGTACAAGATGTTTTTTCTATTAATGATCGGGTCAATATTGCTGGTAAAACCATTGGCAGGGGATTTCAGGGGGTGATGAAGCGTCACGGTTTTTCGGGTGGTCGAGCAACTCATGGCTCTATGTTTCATAGGAAACCCGGCTCGATTGGACAAAGCGCATCTCCAAGTCGGGTCTTGAAAGGAATGAGAGGACCTGGACACATGGGGAATAGACTGCGAAGAGTCAAGAATCTTAGAGTTGTCAAGGTGGACTCTGAACGAAATCTGTTGCTCGTAAAGGGATCAATACCAGGTAGTCGAGGGAACTACGTAAACATTTACAGGATGAATTAATCTGTACAGGTACATGAACATTAGTGTCAGGGAACTCCGGAATGGCTAAAGTAAAGATAAGGAATCTCAAAAACAAGCAGGTCGGAGAACTTAAATTAAGTGATGAAGTGTTTGGTTATATGGCCAGTGAGACACTGGTTTGGGAGGCTGTACAAGCCTTTTTGGCAGGACGTAGGAAAGGAACACACAAAACCAAAAATCGGGTTGAAGTTCGAGGAGGCAGTGCTAAGCCTTGGCGTCAAAAAGGAACCGGCCGCGCAAGGGTCGGTAGTTTGCGGAGTCCATTGTGGCGAAAAGGCGGTACCGTTTTTGGGCCTCAGCCTCGTGACTACTCCCAGCGCTTCCCTCGTAAAAAGAAACGGGGTGCAGTGCGTATGGTGCTTTCGGATAAACTTAGAAACGAGCAGATCATTGTCATGGAAGATCTTCAGTTGAAAACTCACAAAACTAAAGACTTAAGCGATTTATTCAAGGTTTTAGGAGTAGACGGTAAGGTTTTGGTTGTGGATGACGAAAACCGTAATCTCTATCTAGGCTCTCGAAACCTTGCTAAAACAAAGATGGTTTCGACCAGTGGAATCAATGTATACGATCTTTTGAACTGTGATCATCTAATTATCTCTAGGAAGTCTGTTGAAAAGCTTGAGGAGACCCTAAGGCCATGAAAATTACATGGTTTGATGTTCTTCAATATCCCCATATTACGGAAAAATCCACAATGGTTCGAGACAAGACGGAGGATAGAGTTGTCGTTTTTAAAGTCAGAAAGCAAGCGACAAAGCACCAAATTCGGGAGGCAATCGAGAAAACTTTGGGTGTGAAGGTTGAGAAGATCCGTACTGCTAATTTTCTGGGTAAGCTAAAGCGCCAGGGGCGAAATATAGGACGGCGTCCAGCTTGGAAGAAAGCCTACGTTACTCTTAGAGCCGGTGAAAAGCCGATTGAGTTTTTTGAAGGTGCTTAAATATCATGGCTATTAAAGGTTTTAAGCCAACATCTCCAGGGCGACGTTTTCGGACCGTAGATACTAGAGATAGTCTCTCAGAGATCAAACCATTGAGGAATCTAACCTCTGGGAAGAAACGAATTTCTGGACGCAGTGACTCAGGGCAAATCAGCGTTCGTCGCCGAGGTGGTGGTCACAAGAGACGGTACCGGATCATTGATTTTAGGCGTGATAAAGACATTGTCCCTGCCAAGGTTGCCTTTATCGAATATGATCCCAATCGTAGTTCTTGGATTGCCAGGCTTCATTATGTAGATGGTGAAAAAAGGTATATCTTGGCAACGGCAGGAATGAAGCCTGGAGACACGGTCGTTTCAGGGCCGAATGCTGACATTGTTTCTGGCAATAGTCTTCCATTGGTGAATATCCCTCTGGGAACGACTATCCATAACTTAGAACTCACTCCGGGGAGAGGAGGACAATTAGTTCGAAGTGCGGGTGCTTCCGCCCAGCTAGTCGCTAAGGAGGGGAGATATGCACAGGTCCGGATGCCTTCGGGAGAAGTTAGGAAAATTTTTATTCTGTGTAGGGCAACTATAGGACAGGTTGGAAATACTAACCATGAGAATGTAGCTTTTGGGAAAGCTGGTGCCTCTCGTTGGAGGGGTCGCCGGCCTTAGGTTCGTGGAGTGGCTATGGATCCAGTTGATCATCCTATGGGTGGTGGTGAGGGTCGCACCTCAGGTGGTAGGCATCCTTGCTCACCCTGGGGATTGCCATCCAAGGGATACAAGACTCGAAATAACAAAAGGACTAACCGTTTTATCGTGCGGAGAAGGAAATAACCAAGATTCATACAAGGTTAGTATAAGAAGGAGTATTTCATGCCCAGATCAGTTAAGAAGGGACCTTTTATTGACGACCACTTGATGAAAAAAGTGCGTCACGCGGTGGCCACCAAAGATAGCAGTGTGATAAAGACTTGGTCGAGGCGATCTACGGTTGTACCCGAAATGGTTTCCTTGACCATTGCTGTTCATAACGGGAGGCGTTTTATTCCAATATTCGTTACTGAAAACATGGTAGGTCACAAGCTAGGGGAGTTTTCCCCAACTAGGACATACAAAGGGCATATCAGAAGATCAGAAAAATCGTCTCGATTACGATAAAAAGATAAAAAAATGGAAGCAATTGCTAAAAGCAAATATATTAAGGGTTCCCCGCAGAAGGCCCGACTAGTTATTGACCTGATCCGGGGCAAGAAGGTAGAGGAAGCGCTGAGTATCCTCAGGTTCTCGCATAAGAAGTTTTCCCGCTCAATTGAAAAGGTTTTGAGATCCGCTATCTCCAATGCAGAACAAAAGTCTTCGACTCTTGAGGTTGAAAAATTGTATGTCAAAGAAGCTCATGTTGATAGTGGGCCTACCAAACACCGAAAGAGGCTTCGCCCGGTACCAATGGGCCGTGCTCATTATCAAATGAGAAGGTTGAGCCACATTACGGTGCGAGTTTCGGATGGTCAGGATTAGAAGGAGGGCGTGATTTGGGTCAAAAAGTTCACCCGTATGGTTTTAGACTTGGTTACACGAGAACTTGGCGTTCCCGTTGGTTTGCAACCAAGAATTATGGAGATCTTTTACAGGAAGATTTAAGTATTAAAAGTGCTCTCAAAGAAGAATTTTTTCATGCAGGTATTTCTTCTATTGATATTGAGAGGGCAGCTAACAAGCTTACGGTGATAATTCGAACCTCACGGCCAGGGGTAGTGATAGGTCGAAAAGGTAGCGAAATTGATCGTCTTAAAGTAAACCTTCAGGAAAAAACGGGTCGCGAAGTTTTTATCAATATTCAGGAAATCCACAAACCTGAACTTGATGCTCAGTTAGTGGCTGAGTCAATTGCCCAGCAACTGATCAAACGTGTGGCCTTTCGTCGTGCCATGAGACGTGCTGTTGATACGGCTCTCCGTTTTGGAGCCAAAGGGGTTAAAGTCCGTTGTTCAGGACGTCTAAATGGAGCTGAAATTGCCCGTGTTGAATGGTATCTTCATGGACGCTTACCTCTTCAGACTTTGAGGGCTGATATCGAGTACGGTGTTGGGGAAGCCTTTACAACTTATGGTGTAATAGGGGTTAAGGTTTGGATATACAAGGGTGATATCTTCGATCCAAGTGAGTTAGAAGAGAACTAAAGGCATTTTTCAATCATGTTGTCACCAAAAAAGGTTAAGTATCGTAAGCGAATGAAAGGTCGTATTAGAGGAAAAGCTTCCAGGGGGAATACTGTAAGCTTCGGTGAATTTGGGCTCAAGGCCTTGGAGCCGGGGCGTATTAGTAACAGACAAATTGAGGCAGCTCGAGTAGCTATTACCCGTTACATTAAAAGGGGTGGGAAGGTTTGGATTCGAATCTTTCCCGATACACCGTTTACCCAAAAACCAGCAGAAACCCGTATGGGTAAAGGGAAAGGGGCCCATGAAGGGTGGGTTGCAAGGGTTAGGCCAGGCCGAGTTCTCTATGAAATGGAAGGTGTGTCAGAAGAAATTGCTCGCGAAGCTATGCGCCTGGCTGCTCATAAGCTTTCTCTAAAAACAAAATTTGTGACGCGATTAGGAGTCTAAATGAAAGCTGAAGAAATGAGGGATATGTCCGTCGAAGACTTAGAAGCTGAGTCAATGAGTCTTTCGGAACAGTTATTCAAGCTTCGATTTCAACTGGCTACTGGACAACTGGAGAACGTGCGTACTGTGGACACGGTTCGAAAAAATCTTGCAAGAGTTAAAACGGTGATAACTGAAAAACGTAGTGCCAGCGATTCTGGCAGAAGTGATTAGTAGTGAGGGCTTAGCAGCTATGGAGCAGCAGACAACGAAGAGACAGACTAAGACAACACGCAGAGGGCGAGTCGTTTCCAATTCCATGGAAAAGTCGATTGTAGTGGCTGTTGACAGGCTAGTTATGCATCCTCTTTATCGAAAAACTATTAGGAGAACATCTAAATTTATGGCACATGATGAACAAAATCAGTGTCAAGTTGGTGACAAGGTTGTGATTGAAGAGACCCGACCCCTTAGTAAAAGAAAACGTTGGCGATTGAAAGAGGTTCTGGACAAGGCAGAGGTCTAAGTGTCTAATTTCCCATTTATCGTGAGTTTTAAGGAGCCAATATGATTCAGATGCAGACTATTCTGAATGTTGCTGATAATTCTGGGGCACGACGTATCTGTTGTATCGTTCCAGTAGGTGGTGACACTGGTAAGGGAGCTGGACTTGGAGAAGTAATTACGGCCTCTGTAAAAGAAGCGACTCCGGACGGGACCGTTATAAAAGGTGAAGTCGTTAGAGCGGTAGTGGTGCGGACTCGAAAAACTAATCGTCGCCGAGATGGTTCCTATATTAAATTCGATGAGAACGCAGCGGTTTTGATTAATAATCAAAAGGAACCTATCGGCACACGTGTTTTTGGACCGGTGGCCCGTGAATTGAGAGAAAAACGTTTCATGAAAATCGTTTCGCTAGCACCGGAGGTTCTTTAGTCGAAATGTTGCATATTAAGAAAAATGATGAGGTTTTGGTTATTTCGGGAAAAGACAAGGGTTCTCGTGGGAAAGTACTGAGCGTTTTCCCGCAGAGGAATCGGGTGATTGTAGAAAATGTTAATTTCATCAAACGACATACCCGTCCCAATCCTCAGCAGAATATCCAGGGAGGAGTAGTCGAAAGAGAGTCCCCCATTCATCTCTCTAATCTGATGCTGATTTGCCCAGAATGTAGGGAGCCTAGCCGTGTCGGTTTCAGTCGGCTTTCTAAAGGTGAAAAAGTTCGAGAGTGCAAAAAATGTAAAGCTACGATTGGGAATAGCTAAATGAAAAACACAAAACAGAAATATGTGGAAGATGCTGTTCCATCCCTGGCAAAGACTTTTGATATTGATAATCCTATGGCAATTCCCAGGTTGGTTAAGGTTGTGGTGAACATTGGTCTGGGGGAGGCAATCCAAAATTCTAAGCTGCTCGATCAGGCAGCTAAAGAGTTAGCACAGATCACGGGACAAAAGGCAGTTATTTGTCATGCTCGCAAATCGATCGCGAGTTTTAAGCTTAGGGAAAAAATGCCGATTGGTGTGAAGGTGACGCTCAGGGGTGGTCGCATGTTCGAATTTCTAGATCGTCTTTTAAATGTCGCTCTTCCAAGGGTAAAAGATTTTCGGGGTGTTTCGTCCAAAGCTTTTGATGGTAGGGGTAATTATACTATTGGATTAAAAGATCAACTTATTTTTCCAGAAATCGATCTTGCTAGTACGGAGCGTTCAACTGGAATGAATATTACCATTGTGACTAGTGCTCAAGACGACCAAAAAGGTCGGTTACTTTTGGAGAAAATTGGGGTGCCTTTAGGTGAAATTGAGCGTCGGGCATTAATTTTTTGAGTAAGTATTACAGCTGTAAACAAGGAGAAAGATCATTATGATGACGGATCCAATCGCGGATTTACTTAATCGGATTCGCAACGCACTTATGGCCCGTCACAAAACAACCGAAGTACCGTATTCAAAGATTCGGGAGGAAATTGTCCGAATTCTTAAGGAAGAAGGGTATCTTCTTGGCTATTCGCTAGTGGAGCAGCATCCGGTGAACCTGATCAGGGTGATTTTGAAATATCAACATGATAGTTCTCCAGCTATTACTAAGTTGAGACGGATTAGTAAACCTGGAAGGCGTGTTTATGAAGGGTGTAGTGGGATACCTTCCGTTTTGGGAGGAATGGGAATTAACATCGTCTCTACCTCTAAGGGTGTGATGACTGGGAAGGCAGCTCGAGACCAGGGATTTGGTGGGGAGATACTATGCGAAATTTATTGATGGACAACAGAGTCTGGCAACGTCCAGTGAGGTTTTAACCCATGTCTCGCGTAGGTAAAAACCCAATTGAAATTCCATCAGGTGTTGAGCTTAAAATCCACACTGATCGAGTCATTGTAAAAGGGCCAAAGGGATCAATGGAAACCGCTATCCCACAAGGAATTCATCTGGATATTAATGGAGAAATTGCAGAGGCAAAGCGAGATAATGAAAACCAGAAAACTCGGGCCTTGCATGGACTATTTCGGTCTCTTTTGGCTAATGCAATCTCTGGTGTTTCGCAAGGCTTTAGCAAGGAATTAGATTTAGTGGGGATTGGTTACCGAGCGGCGATTCAAGGCAAGGTTCTTAATCTAAGTGTCGGATTTTCACACAAAGTTGAGTTCCCCTTCCCCGAGGGCATTGAAATCAAGGTAGAAAAAGGGAGGAGTCAAATTGCGAATTATGTTGCCACTCTTCAGGTGACTGGAATTGACAAAGCACGGGTGGGACAGGTAGCAGCGGACATCCGTAAGGTCCGTCCTCCCGACGCCTATAAGGGTAAAGGTATACGTTATCGAAATGAACTCGTGCGCATTAAGGTTGGCAAGAAAGGTGTCTAGTGATTTCTCGGATCAAAGAACGAACGGGGATATTGCACTAGTTAATAAACAATATGCGGAAAAAATACGGTAGAAGTCAACGCCGTCTAGCGGTCCATAGACGTGTTCGGAGAAAGGTAAAGGGAAGCTCTGATCGCCCACGCATGGCTGTTTTTCGTAGTTTGCGACATTTTTATGTGCAGCTTGTTGATGATGTGATGGGTGTGACTCTAGCGTCTGCTTCAACATTGAAAGCTGGAGACAGTCAAGGCTCTAACATCGAGTCAGCTCGAGGATTAGGGAAAACAATCGCCTCTGAGGCAAAAAGACAAAATATTAAGTCCGTAGTGTTTGATAGAGGTGGCTACATTTACCACGGAAGAGTCAAAGCTTTTGCCGAGTCGGCACGAGAGAATGGATTGAGATTCTAGGAGAGACTATGGCATTTAAGGAAAAAGGGGAAGTTGAGTTTAAGGATCATGTGATCTCTATTAACCGTGTTACTAAGGTTGTAAAAGGTGGAAAAAATCTTAGTTTTAATGCGCTTGTAGTTGTAGGTAATGAAAGTGGTCAAATTGGCTATGGATTAGGCAAGGCTAAGGAGGTTCCTTCTGCCATTAGAAAGGGACTTGAGCGGGCTCGCAAATCAATAGTGGGTATTCCTCTTAGAGGTTCAACAATTCCCCATACAGTCGAGGGAGTATTTGGAGCGGGTAGAGTTCTACTCAAGCCGGCACCTGAGGGGACCGGAGTTATAGCAGGAAGTGCTGTGCGTGCAGTGATGGAGGCTGCCGGTATTAGAGATGTTGTGACTAAAGTTATTGGAAGCCAGAACCCTCACAATGTTATTAAGGCAACTTTCCAGGGACTAAGTAGTCTACGAAGTCATAAACAAATTGCTCGAATTCGAGGTATTGGAGTTGAGGGATTCTGATGGTTGCAAAGACTCCTAAGAGGATTAAAATAAAATACTTTCGAAGCATGATCGGAAGACCTGAAAAACAGAGACTGGTCCTAAGAGGCCTTGGCTTTCGAAAACTTAATCAGGTCGTAGAGCGAATTGACACACCAGAGATTCGTGGTATGGTCGCAAAAGTTCCGCATATGGCATGCATTTTAGAAGAGGAATAAAAATGTCTCTGAAGCTACACTCCCTCAAACCAAATCCTGCAGCAAATCAAAAACGCAAGAGAGTAGGTCGGGGTCCGGGGTCAGGTAACGGTGTTACGGCCGGACGTGGAAACAAAGGACAGAAGTCCCGCTCTGGGTACTCACGGCGCTGGGGTTTTGAGGGAGGACAGATGCCACTTTATCGGCGTTTACCGAAGCGTGGTTTCGTTAACATTTTTTCGAAACGGTATGTTGTGCTTAATGTTTGTGATTTGAATCAGTTCAACGAGGGAACTGAGGTGTCGGTAGAAATGCTCAGGGAAATTGGCTACGTCAAAAAAATTCATGATGGGTTGAGGATTTTGGGGAAAGGTGAGCTCGACAAGAAGATTTCTGTAAGAGCAAGACATTTTAGTAAGTCTGCTCGTCAGAAAATAGAGGCATCTGGAGGTTTTGTGGAGGTAGTAACCTAGCATGGCTGATTTCAATAGTCTCGTTGTGACTCTGCGCAACATTGTCAGTATTCCTGAGCTGCGCAAGAGGATTCTTTTTATGCTCGGAATGCTTGCGATTTATCGAGTAGGAAGTTGGATTCCTACTCCGGGTGTTAATAGCGAAGCTCTTGCAGGTTTTTTCGAAAGTCAAGCTGGAACAATTTTTGGTTTTCTTGACATTTTCTCGGGAGGTAACCTCTCACGGCTTTCTATTTTTGCACTTGGCATCACTCCCTATATCACAGCTTCTATTATTTTCCAGCTACTGACCGTAGTATGGCCTTATTTAGAAAGACTTTCTAAAGAAGGGGAACTAGGTAGACGGAAAATTAATCAGTACACTCGATATGCCACAGTAGGACTCAGTCTCTTTCAAGGCATGGCCACGGCCACGGCATTAGAACGTACAGCGAGTTCACCCCCTATCGTTTCCAATCCTGGTTGGGGTTTCCGGCTCATCACCATGATAACTCTCTCTACGGGGACGATCTTTGTTATGTGGATTGGGGAGCAGATTTCGGAAAGAGGTATTGGTAACGGTATTTCCCTTATTATTTTTGCGGGAATCGTTGTAGGGTTACCCAGTGCCATTTGGTCTTTGTGGCAGGATTTACAAAACGAACAAATGACTATTTTCCTAGTTGGTGCATTGCTAATAATGATGGTGGCTGTGATAGCTGCTATTGTTTTTGTAGAAAGAGGACAACGAAGAATACCTATCCAATACGCAAAACGGATGGTTGGTCGTAGGATGTACGGAGGTCAAGCAACTCATCTTCCCTTAAAGGTGAACTCGGGAGGTGTTATCCCGGTGATATTTGCTGCTTCGATCGTTGCATTTCCCTCAACGCTTCAACTGGTCCTTCCTTGGGAGTGGCTTGTTAGTATGGCAAGTCAGCTACAGCAAGGGTATCCACTCTACAACATTGTTTACATTAGCAGCATTATGTTTTTTTGTTTTTTCTACGTCAGCATCATTTTCAATCCTGACGAGGTTGCAGACAATATTCGCAAATATGGAGGGTTTATTCCGGGAATCCGACCAGGGAGGAGAACCTCGGAATTTATCGACACGGTTTTGACTCGTTTGACCTTTGCGGGTGCAGTCTATCTGGTTTTGGTATGTCTATTACCAGAGTTTTTGATTTCGGGATTTAAGGTGCAGCCGGTACCTTTGATTGGTCCCGGGATGGATGATTTTTTTACTGAAAATGGGCTTTCTTGGATTACTACAGGTATTGGAGTGGCTTTTTACTTTGGAGGGACTTCCCTGCTGATCGTCGTGGGAGTAGCGATGGATACGGTTCAGCAGGTCGAATCTCAGTTGGTTATGCGCCACTACGAAGGTTTTTTGAAAAAAGGTCGAGTGAGAGGAAGGCGATGATTGTGAAGGTAGAGTCTAGGTGTCTTAGCCTGTTAAAATCAGAGGTTTCTGTTTGCTGAATTCCAACTGTGAGTGATGGGATTAGTATCGCTTAAGTGCTTTGCGGGATTTTATGATTAAAGCGACGTTCAGAATGATTGTGTGTAAAGGTAGAGACCAGCTTAAAAAAATGCGACAAGCAAATTTGATTGTAGCTCGTGTTTTGGAACATCTAGGTCAGTTGATTAAACCAGGAGTGACGACAGCTGATTTAGATCTAGTGGCAGAGGATATGATTCGGGAAGCTGGTGGAGTTCCTGCGTTTAAAGGGTATCAGGGATTCCCTGCGAGCGTATGTGCCTCTGTCAATGAACAGATTGTACATGGCATTCCTAACGGTCGGCCTTTGAAGGCAGGAGATATAATAAGTCTTGATGTGGGTGTCAAGTGGAAGGGCTTTTACGGGGATTCAGCACAGACCTTTCCAGTTGGAAAAATTTCTGCTGAATTGCACAAGCTTTTGAAAGTGACTGAAGAGTCGCTTTTTAAGGGGATCGAGCAGATGGTTCTTGGAAATAGAGTTTCTGATATTTCGGCTAGTGTCCAGAAACACGTTGAAAAAAATGAATTTTCTGTGGTTAAAGAGTTTGTAGGGCATGGTATAGGACAGCATTTGCATGAAGACCCTCAAATACCTAACTTTGGAAGGCCTGGACACGGACCTAGGCTTCGTGAGGGAATGGTGTTTGCCATTGAACCCATGGTAAATAGTAAAGGGCCGGGAGCCAAAATATTAAAAGATCGGTGGACTGCTGTGACAATTGATGGTGGATATAGCGCCCATTTTGAGCATTCGGTGGCTGTGACTAAGGATGGCCCTTGGATATTGAGCCAGCTCAATTAGTTGTAATTTTTGAATGTAAATCAATGATTCTTCCGATCATTTTTGATTAAGATTTTTTGAATGTTATAAAGAGAGGTTTGACATGAAGGTTAGGGCCTCAGTTAAAAAAATGTGTATTAATTGTAAAATTGTTCGGCGACGGGGAGTGGTGCGGGTTATTTGCCCCAATCCCAAGCACAAACAGCGACAGGGTTAGGTCCAAAGGAAAGTTTTATGGCACGGATAGCGGGAGTCAATATTCCAGATCACAAACGCATTGATATTGGCTTGACATACATTTACGGAATTGGGAGGGCTCAAGCTGTCAAAATTCTTGAAAAAGCCAATGTTGAAGTGGGGATCAAAGTTGGAAAACTTTCAGAACAGCAGGGGAATTCGATTCGACAAATTATTCAGGATGAAACAAGGATCGAAGGGGATCTTCGCAAAGAAACACAGATTAATGTAAAGCGCCTCATGGATATTGGGTGTTATAGAGGACTTCGTCATCGTCGGAGCCTGCCGGTTCGGGGTCAGCGGACCCATACCAATGCCAGAACGCGCAAGGGTCCTAAAAAAACAGGAATTCGCAGGCGTAGAAAGTAGAAGGAATAGGATATGGCAAAGGACAAACGAGGTAGCAAAAAGTCAAAGAAAAAAAAGGAAAGAAGGACTGTAAACCACGGTATCGCTCATATCAAGGCGACTTTTAACAATACGCTAGTCTGTATCACTGATTTAGAGGGAAACGTGTTAACCCATGCTAGTGCAGGGGGGCAGGGATTTCGAGGCAGCCGGAAAAGTACTCCATTTGCAGCTTCTCAAGCGGCTCACCGTGCAGCTTCGGCTGCTCGTGACCAGTTTGGGATGAGGTACTGCGATGTCAAGGTAAAGGGTCCCGGTTCGGGTCGCGAAGCTGCTATCCGTTCACTCCAGGCTGCAGGTGTGGAGATACTGGGTATTAAAGATGTAACACCTATTCCTCACAATGGGTGTAGACCTCCAAAGAAAAGGCGGGTCTAAGAGATATAACGCCTAAGGTTAAATCAATTGAATTAGATGGGCAAAAAAAGATTCTTGCCCTTTTCATCAAACGAAAAAATGGGAGAGACTAGAATATGGGAGAGACTAGAATGAGGAGTTTTCAACGTCCAAAGAGACTTGTTTATGATCAGGAAACACTGAGCCCTTATTTTGGCCATTTTTATGCACATCCTTTTGAGCGTGGTTTTGGGACAACGCTCGGCAATGCTCTACGAAGGATTCTGTTGTCATCGATTGAAGGTGCGGCTATTACGGCTGTCAAGATTGAAGGGGTACAGCACGAATTTTCGTCCATTACAGGAGTGCATGAAGATGTAACGGATATTCTAATGAATCTCAAGAGAATTCCGGTTAAGCTACATGTCGATTCAAAGACAATTTATCTTGAGTCAAACGGTGAGGGAGAGCTGAAATCTGGTGACATCAAACCTGATCCTGAAGTAGAAATTCTCGATCCAGATATTAAGATTGCAACCATGAATGAAGCTGGTTCCATTAAAATGGAAATTAGGGTTCGTAAAGGACGAGGCTATCAGTCTGCTGATGAGAACTTTGAAGAGGAATTAGGTGTGGGTTATATCCCGTTGGATTCGATTTATTCACCAGTGACAAAGGTTAAATTTTTTGTTGAGGCAGCACGGTTAGGTCGAGCTACTGACTACGATCGTCTGAATTTAGACGTTTGGACTAATGGGTCAGTTGCACCCGAAGATGCCCTTGCGCAGGCAGCTAAAATTTTAAAAGATCAGCTGTTTATTTTCATCAATTTTGAGGAAGAGACTGAATGGATCATCGAAGATGATGACAGTCTTGTGGAGGTAGTTAACGATAACCTTGAAAAATCTGTTGAAGAGCTCGAGCTTTCGGTGCGTTCATACAATTGTCTAAAAAATGCCAATATCAAGACAATAGCGGAGTTAGTGGTCAAAACCGAAGCAGAAATGTTGAAAACCAAGAACTTCGGGAGGAAATCATTGGACGAGATCAAGGAGCTTTTGCTTGATATGGGACTTAGTTTCAACATGGATTTAAATGACCAAGCATAACCACTCGTGACAAGTACAGGGGATTAAACCCTTATTGGGAAAGGGATTAGAGGGAAGTTACAATGCGACATCGAAAGGCTGGGCGGAAGTTGAATCGAACTTCTAGCCATCGCCGTGCTATGCTGCGTAACATGGTAACGGAACTGCTCGATAACGAACAGATGATGACCACTGTAGCAAAGGCAAAAGAACTGCGTCCATTTGCGGAGAAAATGATCACTTTGGGCAAGCGCGAGACCCTTCACGCACGAAGACAAGCTCTCGCAGTCATTCGTTCCAAAGATGTTGTTGCCAAACTTTTTGAGACATTGGCTAGTCGTTATGCAAAACGTGCGGGAGGTTATACAAGAATCATCCGGCTCGGAAATCGTAAAGGTGATGCAGCACCACTTGCCTTGATCGAATTGGTGGACAAAGAAAACTCCTAAACAAACATAAAAAATGCGGTTTGCAGAGGGGTTTGGCAAGGTAGTACGCTAGTCTTTGTTTCTAGAAGATTACACGTTCTAATGATCTAGGGCTCCGGTAAATCAAATATCAATGTAACTCTCTATTCTACGAGAGCGCATACTAGTTCAAATGATATTAGTATGAAATTCTAGAAAATTTAAGCCACTAGAATACTTTAGGGATGTGGAAAACTTGGATTGAGATTGTTTCGACCAAAGTATTTCTAGTGACAAGATAATTAAACAAAATCATTTTTCCCTTCTAAGGGTGTCTATTTTTTAAAGCGAAATAGATCTTTGTTTTGAAAAGTGTCTATCTGTCTATGCTCTGTAACTGCCGGAGACAGGAGATGTTTCCTAGTTCTTCACAATCTCAGTTAGGCTAGACTGAGACAGTTTTAGTCTGCTTTTCAAGTCTTTTAAAACATCATATTTTCTGAATTATTTTTTTTAGAAGATATAGAGTCTGGCATTGGGGGGCTGTAATTTGCCATAATTCGGTTTCTATGACCGGAAAAAAAGCTAGAACCGCCATTACCCCAACTCGCAAAGAGGATTATCCTAAATGGTATCAGCAGGTGATCCGAGCAGCAGATCTTGCTGATACCTCTCCTGTCCGAGGCTGCATGGTGATTAAACCTTGGGGCTATGCTATCTGGGAAAACATGCAAAAGATTCTGAATTCAATGTTCAGAGAAACCGGTCACAAAAATGCCTATTTTCCTCTTTTCATCCCCAAGAGTTTTCTAGAAAAGGAAGCTGAGCATGTTGAAGGGTTTGCCAAGGAATGTGCTGTGGTTACACACCATCGACTTGAAGAAAGGGATGGCAAACTTGTTCCGGCTGGTGAACTGGAAGAGCCGTTAATTGTTCGACCCACCAGCGAGACGATTATTGGAGCCAGTTTTTCTAAGTGGATCAGAAGCTATAGAGACCTCCCTCTACTTATAAATCAGTGGTGTAACGTGGTTCGTTGGGAAATGCGAACACGCCTTTTCTTAAGAACAACTGAATTTTTGTGGCAGGAGGGGCATACAGCTCACGTAGGTCCTGAAGAGGCTTGGAAAGAGACTCAAACAATTCATGATATATACGCTCGATTTGCTGAAGAGTTTATGGCTATGCCAGTTGTAAAAGGAGAGAAAACCCCTGGGGAAAGGTTCCCAGGTGCAGATAAGTCCCTTACGATTGAGGCTATGATGCAAGATCGAAAAGCTTTGCAGGCAGGAACTTCACATTTTCTTGGCCAAAATTTTTCTAGGGCTCAGGATATTAATTATTTGGATGAGAGCGGAAAACTGCAATATGCTTGGACAACATCTTGGGGAGTTACAACGAGATTGATTGGAGGGCTTGTGATGACTCACTCAGACGACAATGGTCTGATACTTCCTCCCCGACTTTCCCCAGCTCATGTAGTTATTATACCTATCCTGTTCAAAGCAGATGATCCGGATACGGTCTTGAAGTACTGTGTTAATTTGCGAGACGATCTTCAGTCATTGAACTATGACGGACGCCGAATTGAAGTTGAGCTGGATGACCAAAATCTCCGTGGGGGTGACAAGGTTTGGAAGTGGATAAAAAAAGGTGTGCCGATTCGTCTAGAGATCGGCCCCCGAGACATTTCTTCAGATAGTGTTTCTTTGGCCAGAAGAGACCGTTCCCACCGGGAAAAACAATCCGTTTCTTGCAAAGAGTTGGTATCTACGCTCCCCAATCTTCTTCAGGAAATACAGGATGAACTATTTGAACGGGCGAGAAGGTTCTGTTCTGGCCACACTCACTTGATTAACAGCAAAGAAGAATTCCTTGAGTTTTTTGGTGGCAAGGGATCTGGATCCCAGATTTCAGGTGGTTTTGCTCTTGCGCACTGGTGTGGAGATGAAGAGATAGCTCATGAGATGCAAAGAAGGCATGGAGTCACCATTCGATGTGTCCCATTGGGTGAAGACGGTGGCGACACAGAAAAACCGGGAAAATGTATTTTCACGGGGAGACCAAGTGATCACAGAGTGGTCTGGGCAAGAGCCTACTAATGTGATAATCCAAGTTCGGAGGGAATATTTTGGGTTTAGTGGATAGGAAAACCCTGCTGAGATCCAGTTATTTCCTGTTGTTTCGGTAACTGAGATCAATGATTTTGGAGTCCATTAAAATCATCTTTTGAATATTAAAAGTCGAATCCCAGTTTTACCAGCGGCAGTCCTTTTTCTAGCATTTTTGACAATTGAAATGGTTCTGGGTCAAAGGCATTCTCTCACTTTGGATTCTCTCTACCATCCGGAGCGAAAAATAGAACTCACTCCTGTATTGCCTTTTATTGTGCGATGGATGCAAGACGGAGAACACTATGTCCAGAAAAAGACCCAACGGGATTCAAAGTTGCCACAATTAGTTCGGGTGAATGCCCGAACAGGAAAGGTCAGCCCTCTTTACGACTCCTCACTGGTGAGTTTGAAACTGTCTCGTCTAAAGGGTTTTAATGAAGAGAAGGCGGAACGACTAAGAAGGAAGGGGCAAGCCCACTTCAGTCCAGATGAATCAGCTATTTTATGGAACTTTGAGGGCGATCTTTTTTATCAGAATTTCAAGACAGGATTGACGCTCCGGGTTACCAGAACCAAAGAGCCGGAAAAAGAATATTCCTTTAGCCCAGATGGGAGAAATATTTCTTATATTCGAGGATTTGATCTCTTCGTCTATGACCTCTATCGGGAAGAAGAAACGAGGCTTACCAGGAACGGAAGCAAGAACCTGAGAAATGGTCTTCTTGACTGGATCTACCAAGAAGAAGTCTACGGCCGTGGGAGCTATAAAGGGTATTGGTGGAGTCCAGACTCCAATCAAATCGTCTATCTGCAACTGGACGAATCACCAGTTCCTAATTTCACTGTCATTGACAACGTTTCCCATAGTCTTTTCAAGGAGGTCACTCCTTATCCAAAAGCAGGGGATCCAAACCCAATACCCAGATTGGGAGTGGTTTCCAAGACAGGAGGTAAGACCCATTGGATTGATCTTCACTGTTATAGTCCTAGCGATTTATTGATTGTTGGTGTTGGTTGGAACCAGGATGGAAGCCGGGTCGTGTTTCAGGCTCAGAACAAGGAGCAGACTTGGTTGGACCTTAATCTGGTAGATCCAAAGAATGGAGTAGTAAAAAGGATTTTTCGGGAAACTACGAAGGCATGGGTCAATATTTTGGGTGATCCTTATTGGCTTGAAGATGGTTCTTTTCTCTGGAAAAGTGAACGTAGTGGTTGGTGCCATTTGTATCACTATAGAAGTACAGGAGAGCTGATTCGTACTCTCACCTCAGGAGAATGGGAAGTTCGGAGATTACATGGTGTAGATAAGAATAGATTTTGGGTCTATTTTTCTGGGACTAAACGTTCCCACATTGGACAGGATCTCTATAGAGTTCAACTCCTTGGAGGTAGCCCTGAAAGGATTTCTACCCGTGAGGGCACCCACAACGCAACTTTTAACCACCAGTTTTCTTTATATTATGATCACTGGAGTGACATCAGAACCCCCCCGCAGATTAGTTTGCATGACTCGCACGGAAACGAGATCCGTGCACTCCTTAACAGATCAGATCCAAAACTTTCTGACTATCGACTTATAGAGCCTGAGTTTTATCAGGTCAAGACTCGAGATGGGTTTTCTATGGAAGCAATGTTGATTAAGCCTCCC
>CAZMUJ010000092.1:0-38142 GCA_964569605.1 uncultured Acidobacteriota bacterium | reverse complement strand
CTTCGCTAACCCTAATTTGAGAATTCAGACGATCATCTTTACTTGATATCCTGGATAGTGAGAAGCAGTTTTGAACTCCCCCTATACACCTCATTACTCAGTGTATAGGCCAAATCGATCCGATCTACGGATTCCAGTTTTTTTGCCACACTTCCGTTTTGCCACCAAATTGCTTCTAAGGGTCTATCTTCTGAACCAATTTGAATTTTTAAATGAGTATCCTTGATCAAAAATGGACCGGAAACAAGTCTTGCTTTCCGAGATGCAAAAACAGGCAAAGGATTGCCGACACCAAAAGGGGCAAGACACTGAATCTCATGAAGAAGAGAAAAAGAAAGTTTTTGAATAGGTAAAATGGCATCGATGCTTAAGGATGGAATTAACATGTCCTCAACAAGAATTCTTTTCCCATAGTTTTCAAGACCCTCTTCAATGATCTTTATTTTAGACTCTAGATTAGGGGATTGAAGAGTGCAGCCAACGGCTTGAGCATGTCCTCCAAATTTTTCAAAAGCATCTCGGCACGAATTAAGGGCATCTAGGAAGTGAAAACCTGGAATACTTCTACCTGAACCCTGGATAGAATTATTCTCCAAGGAAAAAATCAAAGTTGGGCGATAATAAAGGTCAACAATCCGAGAGGCAACAATACCAATTACTCCTCGATGCCAGTTTTCTCCTACAAACACAAGGACTTTTCGCTCTATCAGCTTAGGCTCTCTTGATATTTGTTCTTTAAGTTCTTCAAGAATTGCCCGTTCGATTCTTCTTCTTCTTACATTCTTATTATTCATTTCAGCCACGATTTTCCGTGCCGTTTCTTCCTCTAAGACAGAAAATAAATCGACTATCTCTCGTCCTCCCCCCATTCTAGTTACTGCATTAATTCTGGGTGCAACCTTAAATCCAATATCGGAGGATTGTATCTGAGTACTTAGACAAAGCTCCTCGAGCAATATTTTCAACCCAAGATTTCGAGGATTAGAAAGACCTTCTAAGCCTAACCGAGCAAAAACTCTGTTTTCTCCGACTAATGGAACAAGATCAGCAATCGTTCCAATAGCCACGAGTTTTAAAAAATGATGGACAACTTTCTCGTTACCTATTTCTCTGAAAATTGCCTGAACTAGTTTAAAAACAACCCCCACAGCGGATAAATTAGAGTCTGGATAGTCGCAGTTTGGCTGAAGAGGATTAACAATAGCATAGGCTTTAGGTAAGGTCTTATCAGGTAGATGATGATCGGTTACAATTAGATCAAGGCCTAATTCTCGAGCAGCATTACAGACCTCGAACTCTCTAATACCAGAATCTGTTGTTATTATCAGGGATACACCCCGCGAATGAGCTTCTTTGATTAGATGTAACTTAAGGCCATATCCGTCCTCAAGTCGACGTGGGATATGAAAGTCCACCTTGACATTAATCATCTCTAGGGCTCGTTTTAATACGACGGTCGAGGTAATACCATCTACATCATAATCACCATAGATTAAGACGGACTCTCCGTTATCTCGAGCCTTGAAAATACGCCTTACCGTTCGATCAATGCCATGCATTAAACTGGGATCATGAAGATGATCAAGTTTTGGATTAAGGAATTTAGTTGCTTGCGTGGGACTCTCAATGCCTCTGTGGACAAGCATCCTTCCCACTAACGAAGAAATGTTTAGGTTTCTTTTCAGGGAATCAACTAGAGCTAGGTCCGATTCTTTTATCTTCCACCTACGCTCCACCTCATCAGTTTAGCAGCCATCTGTGGCCTTTTACCTTCGAAGGTTTATTTTCTTCTCGTTTTGAAGAATAAGTCCCTTGCCGCTTGACTTTCAGGTCTTGTTTCACCAGACAGAAGATTAACAGACCATGCAAAGGTTCCAACAAGGCTAGTGTCATTATTTCGAACATTTAGTTTTATGGAATACTGGTCAGACTTTACCCGCAATGGTTCCCATCCCTCAAAAACTAATCCTTTAACCTCATTACTAATTAATTGTCTTACCAACTCAGAATTCTCGGTAAGAATCGTAAAGGCTTTTTTCCATTCTGAGTCCTTTTCCTCCAGCATAGCCTCACTGTTAATCGGATCTAGATAGGAACTTGATTTGAGCTTAGGTGAAATGTCCTGAGAGTCAGAAATAGAATTAGGCTTAGGCACAGATACTTGAGTAACCACTTGAAGATCTCTTTCAACCTTCGTTTCCGGGGGAGGCAGGCTATAAATAGTAGATGAATTGAATAAAGGATCGAATATAGGAAGAGAAACTTTTGCCACAATTCTACGACGGACATCCTCTGAGAGTAAGAGGAATGCACTTCCTAAAAGAAAAAAGAATAGTATTGGTAGCGTTAGAATCTTTTGCCAGGGTGATAGATCTCTCCGATTGACAGGATAATTGTTAGAGATTAAAGATCGCACTTCCTCAGCTTGACGCTTTAGGAATAAATCATTGCCTTTAGGATTCTGTTTTTTCATTTTGTGTAGAAGTTTTTCTTGTTGCATTAAGCTGTGCTTGCTGTTTTAAGACCTCCAGAATAAAATCATCTAGATCTCCATCCAAAACAAGGTCTACATTGCCACGCTTAATCTTAGTGCGGTGGTCCTTTACTTGACGATATGGCTGTAATACGTAGGACCTTATTTGGTTTCCCCAAGCGATATCAGCTTTACCTTCTTCCACTTCATTTAACTCAGATCTTCTCTTTTCCATTTCTAGATCATAAAGTTTTGATCTAAGAATTTTCAAAGCTAGATCCTTGTTTCTATGCTGTGATCGTTCATTTTGACACTGCACGACAATTCCTGATGAAAGATGAGTAATCCTAACCGCTGAATCGGTAACATTAACATGTTGTCCTCCTGCTCCCGAAGAACGATAGGTGTCTATTCTGAGGTCCTTTTCATCAATAATGATATCCACATCATCTTCAAGATCTGGTGTTACAAATACGGAAGCAAATGATGTATGACGCCGTGCCCCTGTATCATAAGGGGAAATTCGAACTAGGCGATGAACACCTATTTCCGTAGCTAGTCTTCCGTATGCATAGTCACCTTTAACTAAGAAGGTCACCGACTTAATTCCTGCCTCATCGCCTGGTTGCAAATCAGTTAATTCTGTCTTATAACCATGTTGTTCCGCCCATCTCTGATACATTCTTAAAAGCATCTCTGCCCAATCCTGGCTTTCTGTGCCACCAGCTCCGGGATGAATAGTAACAATTGCATTCCCAGCATCATGCTTCCCGCCAAGCAAGGTTCTGGTTTCCGTATCGGCTACAAGTTTTGCTAATGTCGCGAGCTCCTGTTTAAGATCTTCTTCAACATCTTCACCTTCTAACAAGAGCTCCTTAAGGGTAGCAACATCTTCTATCGAATTTCGGCATCGGTTAGCTAATGCCAAATCATCTTTGAGTTGACGCCGTATTTTCAATAAAGGCTTAGTTAGTTCTGGAGTTTTCCACGTTGTGGCATCAGCTAATTGATGTTCTATTGAACTTATTCTATTTTTTTTTTGATCTACGTCAAAGATACCCCCAGAGATCCTCCACACGTTTCTTTAAATCTTCAATTTGAGCGTGATTGTCTTCCACAATTTCATTCCTTTCCTCTAGACCATAATCCCCAAAGAATCGAGATAAAGATAACAGAGGTAATAATAACTAAAATTGGTAGATATCCTAAGTGAGTGTAAAGTGAATTATAAGAATTGGTCTTAAACGAAAGGTTAAGTACACCAATCTCCCCAAAATCCAACTTCTTTCGAATCCTTCCCCATTCATCTATTAATGCCGAAATTCCTGAATTAGCAGCCCTTAGAAGTGGCTTTCGTACCTCAATAGCTCTTAAAGCTGCCATTTGAAGATGTTGTTGAGGGGCTGCAGTATTTGCAAACCACATGTCATTGGTAGCATTTACTAATAAATTTGCTCCGGATTTTCCCGCTAGTCGAGTCAATACGGGAAAGATGCTTTCATAGCATATTAAAAAGCCAATTTTCTCACCCGCAAGATATGCCATGGGCTGTTCCCACTTTCCAGGAGAAAAATTACCGACTTCCTTAGTCAATACCTCAGAGAATCCCAAAAAGGTAAATATCCGAGGAAGATATTCTCCAAATGGAACTAGGTGTCTTTTATCGTATCGATGAATCACTTCTCCATCTTTTTGGAATAGATATAAACTGTTGAAATGTTGATTCGTTCCTAAAGTTTTTCCTATCGCATTCAATAAAATCGGAACCTTTTCTATTTTAACTTTATCTCTCCAGAAACTCTGAAGCTGAGAGTCGTCACCAGAAGAATATGGATTTGGAGCCTCCGGAAAAACTACCCAGTCAGTACCGCCATTACATGCCTGAGCGTAGATTTTAGGGAGTTGTTCAAAATATATTTGTCTAAAATAGTCAATATGTTTTTTTGACTCTATACCAGGTTGGACAAGAGTAGCTCTAAGAGTTTGATTTGTTGGTATTTGCCAAAACATAAGTCGGTAAGAGCCATAAAAGATAGCAAGGGTAATCAAAAAGATATTAATGAAGGCTACGAGTTTATTTCCTTTGTTAACTAATAGAACTACGGAAACTCCCCCAGAAATAACAAGAAAGGAAAGGAGGTAAAGCCCTCCAAGGTCTGCCGCTTGAGACAAAACTGTGAAATTCTTCTGGGAATAACCAATAGACCCCCAAGGAAAACCCTTAAAAATGAAATTACCGCGTATAAGCTCAGAACCTGTCCAAAGTGCTGGCGACGCAAAGAGGGCTATATTGGGATTGAAGATTCTTGCCAATGACCATGTCAAGATAGAAAAAGGCAGCATCAGTACTGCCATCATGGTGACCAACAGTAGGAGAATTCCTAATGACGCTAATAAATGAACATCACCATAATTTACGATTACTAATGGAATCCAATAAAGTACTAAACCAAAATAAGCTAAAAAGAATACAAAGTGACCTAAAAGGATTTTTTTAAACGATGGATTGGATACTAATCGCAGTAATAACGGAATAGTTGCAACCCAAGCAAGAGGGTACAATGAGTAGGATGGAAAACTGAGGGCTAGTGCCATAGCACCAGCAATTACCCACTTGACATTCGTGTAGCGACTGCCTGTTTTGTCATCGAAAGTAATCGCGAGATACTTGACGAACATAGGTACTAAAGCCGTGGTTTCTAAGAGCTATTTCTAATTTCTTGGCTGCTTCTTTCTCAGCGCACTTACCGACCCACACCCGGTAAAATCCTCCGGTGCTCGCAGGTGGAACAAGGCGCGGATTATGTTCCTTTTCCAAAAGTTTTTTAATAAGCTCTTTTCCCTCGCTCTCTGTTTCTAACGCTGCTACTTGTACTGTGTAATAAAGTGTTTGTAAATCTATTTCAAAAGATGGATTATTCTTCTTGATTACTTCATCTTTTCCAGCCAGAATTGTTTCCTGGTTTTGATCTTGTTGAGAAACCTTTGGAAGTAGAGATCCTCGAAGAACACTAGAGTCATTAAAAAAAACAGGATCCTTAAAAAGTTGATTAGAGGAATCCTTGTCCTTGAGGTTCTCTATTCTTCTGTTACCAAGAGTCAGACCAGCCCAAAATAAAAATAATGACCATACGAGAACTAGAGAGTAGATCCTAACAGCTTCACGGACATTTAAACGCGACATTAAATACTATTCCCTTTCTGTTCGATCTCGATTAGTTAATGCCGATAAGAGATCCATAGGAATTGGAAAAACAATAGTGGAATTCTGTTCCATCCCAATCTCTGTGAGGGTAGAGAGATATCGTAACTGAATAGCAGCGGGCTCTCGAGCAAGTGTTTCAGCTGCACTAAGTAACATCTCTGCTGCTTGATTTTCGCCGCTTGCATGAATGATTTTTGCCCGTTTTTCTCTTTCTGCTTCAGCTTGACGGGCCATTGCACGTTGCATTTCACTAGGCAAATCAACTGTTTTGACCTCGACCATAGAGACCTTTATACCCCATGTATCTGTACTTTCGTCTAGAATTGTTTGGAGTCGTTCATTTAAAGACTCACGCTGACTTAAAAGATCGTCTAATTCAACCTCACCAAGAACTGATCTTAAGGTCGTCTGGGCTAACTGTGAAGTAGCATAAAGATAATCCTCAACTTCCAGAACGGCCTTGTTAGCATCCAGTACGCGGAAATAAACGATTGCATTTACCTTTACAGAAACGTTGTCTCTGGTTATAACATCTTGCGCCGGAACATCCATAGCCACGGTTCGAAGGCTAACTCTCTCTATTCGATATAGTGGCCGTAACACTATTATCAAACCTGGTCCCCATGGTCGCCCTATAATTCGACCAAGACGAAAAACAACTGCTCTTTCGTATTCCCTTAAGATCACTATTGTTGATAACAGGTATGTAACGGGAATACCTATAAGGAAAACCATTGACAGGAAGGTCATAATTTAACTCCTATAATAAAGACTTTATTTTAGTTTTTAGGCTTAACTATTAGGGTCAAACCATCAACATTTTCAATACGGACAGTTTCTCCTTTTTTTATTGGTGCTGTGGAAAGGGCGTTCCAAAGTTCCCCATTAATTTGCACACGGCATGTTTTTTCACCTGATACATCTCTCACATTAGCAAGCCTTCCGACAAAGGCGTCGCTTCCCGTCTCAACAGGGGTAACAATTCCCTTAAATGTGGCCCAAAGAAATAACATTGAAATAGATATAATTGGCAATCCAAGTGCTATGGCCATTACCCAGCTAATTCTCATGTCAGGATACGGTGAATCGATTAGAAATAGAAGTCCGAGTATGAAGGAGATCCCACCCGTAATTCCTAAAATTCCGGATCCATGAAATAAGAATTCTCCCATAAATAGACCTGCGCCAAGAAGAACTAGTAATACTCCTATATAGCTAATTGGTAAAAGAGAAAAACCCAAGAGGGATAGGATTAAGCAAATGGTTCCGATAACTCCCGGAAAAATTAGGCCAGGAGCCTGTAGCTCTATATATAACCCGATAAAAGCAAGAACTACTAAAAATAGAGACAAGTTTGGATCAGCCATGGCAGAAAGAAAACGCTGCCTATTAGTCATTTTGATCAAAGTAATAAGCTGACCCTCGACACTCAACGTTTTGATTTCACCATTAAATCTCTTAATCGAGAGTCCCTCTAACTGCTTAAATAGGTGTTGGTCATCCTCAGCTATTAGATCAATCAGAGAACCATCTTTAGCTTCCTTTTCAGTAAAAGACAGACTTTCAGTGACCCCTTTTTCAGCCAATCCAAAATCTCTTTTTCGATTTTCAACAATACTTCTCAGATTCGCAAGAGCATCATTTCTGATCTTTTCTAACATAGTCTTATTCTCAATACCGAAAGGAAATACTGGATGAGCTGCACCAGTATTTGTACCCGGAGCCATTACAGCAACATCTGAGGCCAAAAGGATAAAAAAACCGGCTGAAGCAGCATGACTTCCAAAAGGAGAAACATAGCAAACAACTGGAATTGTTGAATTTAAAATTGTTTGTACTATATTTTGCATTGAAATACCCAACCCACCAGGGGTATTTAAGCGAATAAGAATAAATTCGGCTTTGACCCCCTCTGCATATTGAATTCCGCCGTTGATAAACTCCTCTTTAATAGGATCAATAGGGCCAATCACTTCAATCTTGACAATCTCAGCTATATTTGGCTGTATGAAGCCAAAAAACAAAAAAAGTATGACAAGCAGCTTCTTAAAAAAGTAGTTTTTCATGATTGTCCAGTATAATACTCTTCAAGAAGATGGTCACAATACGACTCTATGCATCGATGAGAGAGGCAGTAGGAAAATCTCTGATCCGGTTAGAACTACCTAAAGAGAAACTTACAGTTTTAGATATCTTTAAACAAGCTTCACGCATGTATCCTGTTCTAGAAACGTTTCGTAAAAGTCTTCTCGTTGCTGTTAACCATGAATATGCTCAATGGAATTCAGTCGTAACCTCGGGAGATGAGGTGGCATTTTTCCCACCAGTTAGTGGTGGAACTTCTTGATACAAATAATAAACTGTCAAATTGATGTTCAAAGTGTTTTAGAATCGGTCAAATGTTCAGAGGCTGGTGCAGTTGTCACTTTTGACGGTACGGTCCGTAACCATTGTCGTGGTAAATCAGTCACCCATCTTTTTTATGAAGCCTATGAATTAATGGCAGAAGCAATACTAAAGTCCATTAGGAATGAGGCCTTAAAAAAATGGTCGCTTCAGAATCTTGCAATCATTCATCGTGTAGGTCGTTTAGAAATTGGAGATAGCAGCGTTTTCATCGCAGCGGTTGCTGATCATAGAGTAGAAGCTTTTGAGGCCTGCCGTTTTGTTATTGACAGCCTAAAAACTAAGGCCCCAATTTGGAAAAAGGAATATTACCAGAATGGAGAAATATGGGTCGAAGGTTACTCAGATATGTTACCTCCCCAATTATAATCTCTGAAATGATTATTCTTTTTCAGGAAGCCTTCAATGCCTCAGCACTTGCAAGCAAGAATATACTAGTTCTACAGACTGTTTTCATACACAGGCGCCAGAGCTTTTAAAAACTAGTTTTGTTTGAATAGAAAAATATTTTTGGTTAGGGATTCAA
Organism: uncultured Acidobacteriota bacterium; assembly: GCA_964569605.1. Classification (GTDB taxonomy): domain Bacteria; phylum Acidobacteriota; class UBA6911; order RPQK01; family CBDAPI01; genus CBDAPI01. The sequence continues at coordinate 29,532 of CAZMUJ010000092.1, read as the reverse complement.
TATTAATTTCCTGCAAGTCATAAATTTGTATTTTCTAGTTCCACCGTCTCATTTCTGTTTAGAACTTAAGCAGTCCTTTCCAATACTCTAATCTTTAAGCTTCTAACTAAATAGAATTTTCAATCAAGAAAAGTGAATATTAGGTTTATGAATAGTTTGATTGTTAAGTGCTATTCTTGTGTTACTAGACTAAAGACTTTTAGTATTAGCCCTACGCAATAAGATGAAACTAATAAAGGTGGCCGCAGCTACCCTAAACCAAACACCTCTCGACTGGAAAAATAACCTCTCAAATATTCTTGGAGCCATTAAAGAGGCAAAAAGGCACAATGCATCCATCTTATGTCTTCCGGAGCTGTGTATTACCGGTTACGGTTGTGAGGACGCTTTTCTTTCTCCTGGCCTCCACTCAATGGCTATTAAGCTTCTCAATCAGATTGTCCCTCAGACTAAGGGTATTCTTATTTCTTTAGGTCTTCCAATTTCCCACAAAAATAATCTCTTTAATACCGCCTGCCTGGTTGGAGAAGGAAAAATATTTGGTTTTATCCCAAAACGCTATTTAGCACGATCTGGGATTCACTATGAACCAAGATGGTTTAAGCCATGGCCGTTACATGAGGATGTGAGGGTAAATGTAGAAGGTGTTAACTACCCATTTGGAGATCTTTATTTTGACTGTGGTGGTATCCGCATTGCTTTTGAAATATGTGAGGACGCCTGGGTATCTGAAAGACCTGGTGGTGAATCGATTTTAAAAGGTGTGGATATCATTCTTAACCCCAGTGCTAGTCACTTTGCTTTCCAAAAACAACAAATTCGAGAACGATTTGTCTTAGAGGGATCACGATCATTTGGAGTCACATATATATATTCAAATTTGGTTGGAAACGAAGCAGGCCGTGCAATTTATGACGGTGGAGCCATGATCGCATCGGGAGGAAGACTACTAAGTAGAAGCACAAGATTTTGTTTTCGCCCCTTCCAAATAACTTGTGCCACAGTAGACATTGATTTAACCCGTATGGGTCAGGCCAGCAGCGCTGGAAGTCATCACACTTCGAAAAAAGAACTATCTGATCCTGTTACCGTAAACTTTTCTTTTCCAAAGGCTCTTCCCAAGACCTCGATACTAAAATCTCCTGATTGGGAGGATCCAAAGTTTATTAAAGAAGAAGAGTTTCTCAGAGCGGTTGCCCTTGGCCTTTTTGATTATCTTCGAAAAACTAAATCACAGGCTTTTGTAGTTTCCTTAAGTGGAGGAGCAGATTCAAGTGCTGTTTCCTGTCTAGTGACGTTAATGATCCATATTGCTGTTAAGGATATCGGCATTGAAGAAGTGAAAAGAAGACTAAGGCACATCCGTAAATTGAGGCCCTGCAGTACCTCGAACGAAATGGTGACGATTCTGCTCAACTGCGTTTATCAATCCACGAGAAATAGTTCAAAAAAGACGAGAAATGCAGCTAATCTAGTGGCAACGTCACTAAAGGCAAATTTCTTAGAATTCGATGTTGATGCCATCGTACAGAGTTATGAAAAGTTGGTATCAGATCAACTTGGTCGAAAATTAAATTGGACCGAGGACGATATTGCTCTACAAAACATTCAGGCAAGAGTGCGCTCACCTGGTATCTGGATGTTGGCTAATATCTACAAAGCTCTTCTTCTTTCAACGAGCAACCGTTCAGAGGCAGCAGTTGGATATTCCACTATGGATGGCGATACCTCAGGCGGACTTAGTCCAATCGCTGGAGTTGATAAGGCCTTTCTTCGCCACTGGCTAAAATGGTTAGAAAACAACGGACCAGCGGAATACGGACCTATTAAATCTCTTTCTATAGTTAATGCCCTAAAACCCACAGCTGAGCTTCGTCCCACAGAGAATTGTCAGAGCGATGAAGCAGACCTCATGCCTTACGACCTTCTTGATGCCATAGAACGAGCAGCAATTCGTGATAAAAAAAGCCCACTAGAAGTTTTCCTGATTTTGGAAGATCTATTTTTAGAACATTCACCCCAACCTCTTGGAGACTGGATAAAAAAGTTTTTTACTCTTTGGTGTAGAAATCAATGGAAAAGAGAACGGTATGCCCCTTCATTTCACTTAGACGATGAAAATCTAGACCCCAAGACTTGGTGCCGTTTCCCTATTCTTTCAGGAGGGTTTAAACAGGAGATAAATGACTTAGAAGATTACCTCAAAATCAGAATAGAAAATATGCGTAAGACAATCACTTGAACAATATTTACTGAGAGTCATAAGAGAAACTCACCAGTTAGCTAGATGCATTCAACATATGAGCCTCAATCTCTATAGTTATTTATGATTATTCTTAAAAAAATACTTTTGTCTCAGGCTATTTAAGACCACACTGATGCTACTAAAGGCCATCGCAAGGGCTGCCATGGCAGGATGAAGACCCCTGATAAAGTGAGGGAGACTCTCTAGATTGTACAATGCCCCCGCTGCCGTTGGGATTAAAATTAAATTATAAAGAAATGCCCACGAGATATTTTGGCGTATAGTACGTATTGTTCTCTCACTAATGGCAAGAGAAAGTGGAATTAGATCTAATTTATTACCCATAATAATTATATCCGCAGTTTGTGTTGCAAGATCAGCCCCGCTACCTAAGGCTATACCAAGATCCGCCTGAGCCAAGCCCGGAGCATCATTAATTCCATCTCCTGCCATGGCAACAATACTTCCAGAAAGTTGCAATTCAAGAATCTCCGCTGCCTTTTTCTCTGGGGTAAGATGAGATTTGTATTCAGAGATGCCTAGGTCGCGTGCAACAGAAGCCACCGCTACCTGATGGTCTCCACTCATCATTATCACTTTTAACCCTTTCTTTTGGAGAGTCTTGACATCGGATCTGGCCTCAGTCCGGATTTTGTCAAATACCGCAATCAATCCAATGGCTTCCTTGTTACAGCTGACCCAGACAGTGCGTTTACCCTCCTGTTCATGACGGTTTTTTTGAGACTCTAGAGAGGCTAAATCAACTTCACTGTTAAGCATAAAGTTGGAATTCCCAATTCTCCATACGTCTTTTTCACAGTTACATGTAGCACCTAAACCAGGGACGGAACAAAAATTCTCAACCTCAATAATATTAATCCCTCGTTGATTAGCTTCATCGACGATAGCGGTTGCTAGGGGATGCTCACTCCCGTATCCAACTGAAGCAGCTACCTTTAACAGATGTCTCTCTAACTTATTACTTGAGAATCTGGATTTTTCTAGATTAGTAGTAACAATGTCGCTAATAGAAGGTTTTCCAAATGAGAGAGTTCCGGTTTTGTCAAAAACAATTGATTTAATAGAATTTCCTAACTCAAGAGCAGTAACTGACTTAAAAAGGATCCCTTTTCGTGCTGCAATCCCAGTACCTACCATTATGGCTGTTGGAGTAGCCAATCCTAGCGAGCAAGGACAAGCAATCACAAGTACAGAGATCATTCTAAGCACTCCCTGGGTAAAACCTTGATTAGAGAGCAGTACCCAAAAAAGAAATGAACCTAATGCAACAATGAGAACTACGGGTATAAAGATCGAAGATATTCGATCAACCAGTTTTTGCGTCTTAGCGTTTCCCTCTTGTATTTCTTCCATAAGACGAATAATTTGAGAAAGACGTGTCTTACTGCCAATAGCTGTGACCTTGAATTCAATCAAACTCGACAAGTTCACTGCTCCAGCTATTACAGTAGCTCCTAATCCCTTGGCTATAGGAAGACTTTCTCCTGTCAACAAACTTTCATCTACTGCCGTGGATCCGCGCACTATTCTTCCGTCTACAGGAACCTTTTCTCCCGGACGAACCATCACCAACTCTCCCTCTTTGACATCATTAGTTAGAACCTCAATAAAGCTGCCTTTTCTCTTAACAGAAGCTGTGTCGGGCTTTAATTCAAACAAGTCACTTAATGCCCTTTTTGTTTTATTTTTGGCCCTTTCCTCAAGAAACTTACCGAGCTTCACTAGGGTTATGATCATAACTGCCGTTTCAAAATAGGTGTGTTCTCCCAAAGCTATCGTCCCTGAACTTTTAGCCATAAGTACTGCGAGGCTAAAAAAATAGGCGGTGGATGAGCCTAAAACTACCAGGACATCCATATTCAATGAATAATTCTTGATGGCACGAACTGCCCCGACATAAAAACCTAAACCCACATACAATTGTACTGGTGTTGCCAATAAAAAAAGCAGCCAATCCACCCATCCCTTTTCCAAAAACGGCGTCAGAACTCCAAAATCCCTTGCCATACTGATAATCAAAACTGGACCTGTAAGTATCACGCCCAACCAAAAACGGTTCCATCTCTCCCGGAACTCTTTAGGGATCTCCTCCCCTTCATATGGATTAATGACGGTATTTTCCGATTTGTACCCCGAGGCCTTCACAGCCGTATAAAGGTCAACAACATCAATTTCACCAACAAGAGATCTTACAATGGCGGTTTTTGAGAGAAGGTCGGTTCTAACCTCTATTATCCCTGGTATAGAAAGAAGATTCTTCTCAAGTCCAGAACGAGAAAAGTTCTCTCTCAAGTCCTTGATTCTCAACTCAAAAAGTTCAGTTATTACTGAGTAACCCAAATCGGAAAGTTTTTCACATATTACTTTTAATGATGAGTCGCTCTCCAGATAGCAAATTTTTGCTCGTGCTGCCCCAAAATTAACTCTGATATCTAGAACACCAGACAAATTACTTAATGCCTTTTCGATGGTTAAGGCACATGCCTGACAGTGCATGCCCTCGACTTTAAATGAAATTGTTTTACCAGGAGTCATATTCTAATTGTCTGCTTTAGTAATACTTTAAGCATATTAGTATAATCCATTACTTAACGTTAAATGCTTCCAGGCCATTGTTTTTTCTCGAATTAAGCATTTACAGTCCTATTTGAAACAAGAATTTACATGCGAGACATTAATTGACAAACTTGAAAGATCTGAAGAACAAAACAATAATTTTAAATCCTGGAATTTGTTTATCATAGCCACCAAAATGTAACGATGAATGAATGGATGGCATATATCATCCTTCTCTTTGCTGGAGCAGGCGCTGGAACTTTAAACGTGATAGCCGGAGGTGGCTCATTTCTAACTCTTCCCGTACTTATTTTCCTGGGTCTTCCTCCTACTGTAGCAAATGGAACTAATCGTATAGGAATACTCCTGGAAAGCCTGACTGCAGTATACGGTTTCTCGAAGAGTGGAGTAATGGACTGGAGGGCAGCTATATGGGCTGGTTTACCTGCATCTCTAGGAGCTCTAATTGGCAGTTTCATAGCGACTAATATAGATGATCAATCCTTTCAAAAGACTCTGGCAATTTTAATGCTAGTAATAACATTAGTTACTCTATGGAGCCCTATTAAAAAAAGTAGTTTAAAGCTAACTCCACCACCAAAATCAATATTTATATGCTTAGCTTTTTTTCTAGTAGGAATTTATGGAGGATTTGTACAGGCAGGAGTGGGGTTTTTTTTGCTAGCTGCGACAACTTGGTGTGGCTTGAACCTTGTTAGAGGCAACGCGGTCAAAGTGCTTACGGTATTTATTTTCACAGCAATCTCACTTGCTATGTTTGCCTGGGAAGGAAAAGTTGATTGGTTTACCGGATCAATTCTTGCGATTGGCTTTTCAATTGGAGGATGGCTAGGAACTCACTTGACTCTAAGTCGTGGGCACAACTGGGTAAAGCGTGTTGTAACTTTTTCCATAGTTGCATTCGCGGTGAAGCTATGGTTTAGCTGAAAACTCCCACAGACCTCAGTATCCCTGATTTGAAAGTTATTTCCAGTAAATCCAATTATTTATACAGAGTTTACGTTTACAAAAACTCCTCCGTATTCGTTAGGAACGATTACTACCAAGTTTCATTCTTTTGTTTCATTATCTGCCGACTCTTCTATAGATATTAAACCCAAGAGCATATTCAGTAGTAGTGGCATTGACAGCATACCTAGTTGGGCTCATAAAACGATTATTTGTGATCAAGATATTAAAGACATGACTTTTAGTCCTTATTTTGAGCCCCCCCGCAAGAGATGCACGATTGTGATCAAAGCCTCCATATCCAGCAAAACGCGGTATGTATTCACCAAAGAGAGAAATCCTCCGATTTAGAGCAATGTCAGTTCCCATTCCCAGGGCAAAAGTATGATTTTCTTTTCCGTTGACGGAATTCGGCCTAACGTTTATTTCAGCATCATAGCGAGAGTTAAATATAATTATTGGAGCAGTGGTAAAACGAAATGCCCTATAATCCACGCTTATTGGAGCTTCGACAAACCCTGTATGATGATCTGTGAAGTTTCTTGCACCCTCTATTCCTCCTCGAACTGATGCTTTCAAAGGAAATTCCTTTTGGGTGACCAGTTCAAATGTTCCTGAGATCCCAATTCTTTTGTCCAGTCGCTCTCGTTCAACAGCTAGACTGAACCGATCAGTCAATGAATAGTTTAAAGAAAGGTTAATATTGGAACCAAGGTCAATCCCAAATGCGTTTCCTGCGTCTAGTGCTCCCTTTCTCCAAATAGGTCCCAAAAAACGATGTTGTATCATCACCTCTATATTGCCCTTTTTAAGGTCCACCGGAGAACTCATGTGGGCAAAACGAGAATCATTGCTAATTCTCCTCACTATTTTCCCCGAACTGGTTTCATTGTTTTGAGCTAATAACGAGTGATCATTTTGTTCTTCAAGGGACGTAAATCCGCTAGCCGTGTACACAAAATCACCTGATGTCTTCTTATCAGAATTTCCTGCAAGTCCTGTCGCATTAATCAAAACGTTCCCTTTCGCCGGTTTGGGTGCAATCCAATTTATAGAAAATTTTACTGGGCCACTTGAATAAAGTGTGTCCGTGCTAGCTCTCGTATGAGAGGCATACTGGATTTTTCCCTCAGTCTTAATTTTGGTTCTACTGTCCAATGAAACTATTCTTCCAGCCTGATTTCCACTATCTGAATATCGGACAGAAAATTCATAACCCCAACGCTTTAAGCCAGGTTGTCCTATGATTATGGTTATAGGGTAAATACTTCCAGGATTATAAAATTTCGGAATACCTTCTAGATAAAACACCCCACCGTGGGTGCGTCCTTCATTTAATTGAAAGTCATTGTGACATTGGACGCAAGTCTGCTCCCCAAACCCACCTGTAAGACTAGAATTGGGATTACTTGAATAAGCTAATAACAAAGCTGTTGCCGGAATCATTAAGACAAATAGAAACCCTGTTATGTTTTTCAAATTCATAACATCAAACCTTTCTCTTCAGAGCAAACTAATGGAACACTCATAGCTGAGGATAACAAAAGCTAGTTAGAATCCACCCCATCAACTCTCGTTTTTATAGTTCAGTAAGAAATCAAATAAATTTAATGTGAATATTATTTATTTCACACTTTTACTACCCTCTCTCCTTTTCCAGCACCTGTGTGAGGCATACTTGTCTTAAATGGTTATAGGAATTGATTACAGACCAGTAATACGTCCAAATTCTCGCCGGAGAGGTATCGGAGTATTTACACGACTCCAAATAGAACATCTTCTTAAACTGAGAAATCACGAATTCCTTCTCTATACAAGTGTCAACCATCAAACAGATATAAGGGGAAATATAACTTGGCGAAAAATTCCTCATATCCAATGGCCCAATCGTTTGAATTGGATTCTCAATCAATTATGTCTTTCAAGAATTATTGGGAAGGATAGGCTGGACCTTTACCATGCAACGGAGGTTATGGCAGTGCCCAGTCAAAGCTCTAGTCCTCTTCTTGTTACAGTTCACGACCTAATACCACTTGTCTATTGGGATAAACTGAAGTCTGAAATTCCTGTAGACTATCGATTTGGATTGAAGTATTGCTACAAGAAGGTTAGAAAAGCTGACCAAATATTAACAATTTCAGAATCTGCCAAAATAGATATTTCTTCATATTTAGGCATCGAAAAGAAGAGAATTAGTGTTATCTATCCGGGCTATAATCCTTCCTTCAGCCCTATTGACAGAGATAAAGCTAAAGCAAAACTCGGAGACAAATATGGTCTGCATAGCCCTTTCCTTTTTTATGTTGGTGGCAGTGACCGGCGCAAAAACTTAAAAGTTTTAGTAAAGGCCTATTCAGAGGTAAGAAAAAAGGGATATGAAGGATCTCTAGTTCTTGCAGGCGAAACGTTTCTAATGGATATTCCAGAGATCAGATCGCTCCGTCGTACCATAGATAATTTGAACCTCCAGGAATCAATCTTTTTACCAGGTTATGTTGATGATAGGGATCTTCCATCTTTTTACAGTGCCTGCGACCTTTTTGTTTTCCCTTCTCTTTACGAAGGATTCGGTTTGCCGGTGTTAGAAGCCATGGCCTGTGCAGCCCCAGTGTTGGCATCAAATAAATCTTCCATTCCAGAAGTAGGGGGACAATCTATCGAGTATTTCCTAGCAGAAGAAATAGAAAGTCTTGTTGAGTCCTGTGCTAATCTTCTACAGGATTCTAAAAGACTTGATGAGATGCGTTCGAAGGGGCCACAAAGGGCCTCTAAATTCAGTTGGAAAGATAATGCTATTTCATTAACTAGACTTTACAAGTCGTTAGTTCAGTAGGTATTTGATTACTCTTCAGTGGCGGAAAGACAAATCACAAGTCATCCTTGGCATTAGAACCCTTTGAAAACTCCCGGTATAATCTCATTATGTCAATTCGTTCTATTAAAGGTACACACGATATTCTCCCAGGTGAGGTAGAACTCTGGCAACAAATTGAATCTACCATACGACAGGTTTTTGGTCTTTATGGTTTTTCAGAAATTCGTACTCCAATTCTTGAATGGACAGAACTATTTTCAAGAGGCGTTGGACAGGCAACAGACATTGTACAAAAAGAAATGTACTCACTAAACGACAGTAAGGGACGAAGCATTACCCTTAGACCCGAAGGTACTGCCCCAATTGTCCGAGCACATATAGAGCATTCCTTAGGACGATCTGCACCAGTAAATCGCCTCTATTACATAGGTCCAATGTTTCGGCACGAACGCCCTCAAAAGGGTCGATACCGACAATTCCACCAACTTGGAGTTGAAATCTTGGGCTCCAAAAGTCCTGCTTTAGAGGCAGAGTTAATTGAATCGGCAATTCGTTTTTTAGAAAAACTTGAAATCAATGAGTTTGAATTACTAGTTAACTCAGTCGGTGATGCTAACTGCCGTCCGAATTATGTAGAGAAGCTTTCGTCAGCAATGATCCCTATCCTAAATCATTTCTGCAACGGATGTAAAAAGCGTCATAAAACTAACCCCATGAGAGTTTTTGATTGCAAGAATTCTGAGTGTAAAAGTCTTCTCTCCCAGCTCCCATTGCTTTCCGATCATCTTTGTCATAATTGCCAGGATCACCACAAAGAACTCTTGGACTGGCTTAACCTATACAACCTCAGTTATCGCGAGGACCCTAGTCTTGTTAGGGGTCTTGACTACTATGCGAGAACTACATTTGAGGTCATCAGTAAGGAGCTAGGACCTACTCAGAACGCCTTACTTGGAGGAGGTCGATATGACGATTTGTCCATCATGCTCGGAGGAAAAGCTCTCCCCGCTTGCGGGTTTGGCCTGGGTCTAGAACGACTTGTGATGCTTTTAACCTCAAAAAAGAATATTGATATAGATGTATCCTTTCCTATTCCAGTTCTTTTTTTGGCGCATTTGAACTCAAAAGCTCTCAGGAAATGCGTTCACATTGCAACTCAATTAAGAAATCAAGGACATTATGTTTCAATAGACTTCGAAGGCAGGTCACTACGCTCTCAAATGCGAATTGCTAATCGCCTACAAAGCCTTTTTAGCTGTGTTATTGGCGACGAAGAACTGACAACAGGGAAATTAACTGTTAAGCGAATGCATGACGGAAAGAAATTTAACACAAATGAAAGAGACCTCATACACACGCTAAAGAAAGAGACAGAGTAATCTTGTGAGGAAACAGCAGGATAAGAAAATGGATGAAATCAAGAGAACATCATATTGTGGATCCCTTGGATTAGATAACGTCGGTCAGAATGTAACAGTTATGGGTTGGGTAGATAGAACCCGAGACCTTGGGGGGGTGAATTTTATCGATCTCAGAGATAGAGAAGGAATAGTTCAAATAGTGATTGATCCAGATAAGGCCACTATTCTAGACCTTTCTAAATCACTTAGAGCCGAACATGTCATAGCTGTAGAAGGTCTAGTGGTTAAAAGATCTAAAGACACAGTCAACCCAGAAATAAAGACAGGTAAAATCGAGGTTCATGCCAATCATTTGAGGGTTCTTTCAAGGTCCAACACTCCACCCTTTCCTATCAATAAAGATGATGACACAACGGAAGAAACCCGTCTTCGTTATAGATATTTAGACCTGAGAAGGCCACGGATGCAAAGTAATATCCGTCTGCGTCACAAGGTCTGCATGGCTATAAGAAACTATCTCGATCAACTAGAATTTCTTGAAATAGAAACACCGATACTAACAAACTCTACTCCCGAAGGTGCCCGTGATTATCTCGTTCCTAGTCGACTTCATCCGGGCCACTTTTATGCCCTACCCCAATCCCCCCAAATTTTCAAACAGCTTCTGATGATTGGAGGTTTTGACAAGTATTTTCAAATAGTACGCTGCTTTCGTGATGAAGACTTGAGAGCAGACCGACAACCTGAATTTACCCAGGTGGATCTCGAAGTTTCCTTCCCTAGTGAAGAAATCATTTTTAAAATAGTTGAGGGATTACTTCGCGAGGTCTTTTCTATCACAAAGATCTCTCTTCCAGAAAAGATTCCACACCTCAGTTACACAGAATCAATCAATCGTTTTGGAACCGATCGACCGGATACACGCTTTGAATTAGAACTAATTGACCTAGGTTCTTCGTTTATTGAAACACCATTCAGGATTTTCCAAGATATCCTTGGAACAGGGGGAGTTATAAAAGGAATTAGAGTTAAAGGAGGTTCTTCTTTTTCCAGAGCAAAGATCGATAATTTCAGTAGGTTTGTCAGTAACTACGGTGCTCCTGCCCTATCCTGGATTCGACATGTAGATAAGGGCCTAAAGTCCTCACTTCCAAAAGTTGTCCCATTTCACGAACTTGAAAAGTCTGCTCATCTTGCAAAGATGTCTAAGGGAGATCTTCTATTTATTTTAGCTGGAGATGTTAATACGGTTAATGATGCTCTCGGCGCCCTTAGGATTAATCTTGCACAACAGCTTGACTTAATACCAAGTGACCAAAATAATTTTCTTTGGATCAGGGATTTTCCCTTGGTTACTTGGGACAAACAAGCGAAACGTTTTATGTCACTTCACCACCCATTTACCTCTCCTACTTCTGATGGACTTGAACAACTCTCTCAAGATCCTGGCAAGGCGATGTCTAGAGCATATGACATCATATTAAATGGGCAAGAAATTGGAGGTGGCTCTATTAGAATTCACGATCCCATAGTACAGCGTCAGATATTCAAATTACTGGGAATCCCTGATAAAGAAGCCGAGCAAAGATTTGGCTTCCTTCTCGAAGCCCTAAAATATGGCGCCCCTCCCCATGGAGGTATTGCACTGGGCCTAGATCGAATCATAATGACGATGACTGGTGAACCTTCAATAAGAGACGTTATCCCTTTTCCTAAAACAGCGCGTGCACAGGACCTAATGTGTGGAGCTCCTTCTCCCGTCAAAAAACATCATCTACGAGAACTATCTCTAAATATTTCATGAGCAAATCTAGCTAAAACTTAGCTCTTTTTCTCCGAGAACTTTAATAATCTAATCCTTAGATTTTTTCAATCAGTTACCGAAGCTAAAATACTTCTCATCAATCGATATCTTTATACTTGCTGTCCTAAGCCTCTATTAATTCAAAAATCAATTTCAAATAGAACAAAATAGCACCATGATGTTAAATCAGTGTTCTATTTAAACAGTTGAGCACAGAGAGTGTTTGACATCTAGAATCAATCTCTCATATCATCCAGTTCTCCGAATATATTGCTAATCCTTTTCAGTTTTTAGATCTCTGCGATGGATCGTACTTACACTACACGTGAACTTGCCCAAATGTGGAATATCAGTGAATCTACAGTAAAGCGTTGGGCCGACACCTCAGGGCTTAGATGTCAGAGAACTCCGGGAGGACATCGCCGATTCTTTTTAGCGGATATTCAGTTATTCCAGAAAGACCGAGGTTTTGAAGCAACTGGACTACTTACAACCGAATCTTGGGAGGACCCTAGAGTAGAGGACCTTCTTAATCGAAAGGACTTTGTTCGTGTCCGTGAGCAGGTTCGTTATTTAGCGGTGCATAATCAAAGAAAGCAAATCGAAGAACTTTTGAAGCGACTCTATCTAAGAGGAGTACCTCTTGAACACATCTACGATTCAGTAGTAATTCCTGTGATTTCCTCAAGCCAGAATGATCTTTCGAAGAAAACTCTCAATCTTGGTCAGTCGAAGCTTATTCAAGTGAATGTAGAAAAAGCAGTCTCTTATCTTTTTCCCCATATTATTCGAAAACAAGAGAAGGGTAAGACAAGCTTATGTTCTAGCCCATTTCCATCCCAATCGCTTTCCGTAAACGCCGCTGCCAGAGTTCTAGAAATTGAAGGATGGGAGGTCTTAAACTTAGGTTGGTCTGTTCCTTTTGCAGCTATGGCCTCAATCGTGGAAGAAGAACCGATTAACATGGTCTGCATAGTATCCTCCGGTACCAATGACGTAGCTGCTCTTGCCGACATAGAAACTCTCATCGAGGTTGTATCTGAATATCATCTACCAATTGTAATGGTTGGAGAAAAACTCATTTGTGAGGAATTAGATTTTAGTTCAATTGATTCCTACTACTTCTCAGATTTTAGTTCATTTCAAAGCTTTATAGCTTCTAGAATCCCTTCTAGCTAATTTAGAGTTCCCTTAACTCTTTTCCTCAAATAAACCTTAGTACCAAAACTTAAAGCGCAAGACCACTAACTCTTTCTATACTCGGCACGTACCAATGTCTTAATTCCACCTCTCATATTAAAATCACCCTCAACTACACATGAAATGGGCTGAGAGGCAGCTACAAAATCATCTAGGATATGATTGGTAACGTGCTCATGGAAAATTCCCTTGTTTCGAAAGGAGGCTAGGTAAAGCTTCAGAGACTTTAATTCAACAATACCTGAATCTGGGATATAAGAGATTCTAATCACAGCAAAATCAGGTTGACCTGTACGCGGACAGACACATGTGAATTCTGGGCATACGATCTTAACTTCGTATTCGCGACCTTCATATTCATTTGCAACTATTTCAAGAATTGGGTTAGAACTCATAATGTTTACATAGCTCTTAGTGGGTTCCAGTATACAAATATCGCTTTATTTTCCGTGTCGTAGTTTTCGTAAACTCCTTATTTCTTATGAGACATTTACGAATTCTCTTATAGTTCGCGAGCGTCAAGTTTACCTTTTTAACCTCTTTAGCAATCATTTCCTCAACTACAGTAGTCTCAGATTTATGGATATCATAATGTTCCTCAAATACATCGATGTCAGGAACCACTATTGCCTGTACCTCTACAAGTGCAGGTTCTTTTGAAGGACCTCCCCATACTAACGACTCCTTGATTAACATCTGTTTATTTAATTTCGCTTCTAATTCTTCAGGATAAACATTCTTCCCATTCGGAGTAATGATCACGGACTTTTTTCGACCATTTATAAAAATAAATCCATCCTCGTCGATAAATCCTAAATCTCCAGTGTGAAGCCACCCATTTACTAAGGCTTTCTTTGTGGAGCTATTATCCTCAAAGTAACCCTTCATAACATTTGGACCTCGAACTATTATTTCCCCGTTTTTAATTCGCACCTCCACTCCAGGAACCGCCATTCCAACTGACTTATCAACGGGACTTTTCTCGGGGTTTACTGATATTAGAGGAGAAGACTCAGTCATTCCGTAACCCTGAATGCAATTAATCCCAAAATCACGAAATCCGCTGGCTACATTTGGATTTAACGCAGCACCTCCGGAAATAAACAATCTTAAGCTTCCACCCAATTTAGCGTGCAATTTTTTAAAAATTCTTCGCCTGAGCGAAATTCCAAATAATTCTGAAACAGTGCAAATCCACAGGGCCAATCTAATTTTAATTTTCCCTTTTAATAACAGCTTATTTTTAATCTTTTGATACAAAGTTTCAAAAAGAAGTGGCACTCCAAGCACAACAGTAGCCCTTGATTCAATCAAGTTTTCTGGGATTCTACGAAGATTTTCAGAATAATAAATAGAGGCACCTTGATAAAGAGCAGTTAAAAAACCACAGGTACATTCATAGGTGTGATGAAGTGGCAAAACCGATAATAATCGATCACCGTCATAAACTGAAACAACCTGGGACATCGCCATAACATTAGAGCACAAATTCTTGTGAGTAAGCATAACCCCCTTAGAGCTACCCATTGTCCCAGAGGTGAAAAGAATAGTCACTACATCATCCGGTTGAACCGTACTCTTTCTCAAAAGGATTTTTTCTTTTTCTGCCTCTGATCCTTGTTTCCGAAATTGCAAAAAGGAACAATCAGAACCACCCAAATCATCCTCCAGAGAAATGAGATTCTTGATTCCAAGGCCCGTAGAGCGAAGAGAGAGCAAATCGGAGATGAATTTATTACTAGAAAAAACTGTTTTAGCTCCAGACAGCTCTAGTATCTCTTTTATCTCAGCTATTTTCAGATCTCGATCAATAGGAATCACTACTTTACCTGAACAAACTATTGCTAAGTAAACAACTGCCCACTCAGTACAGTTTTCACCAAGTAATCCTATTGGCTCTTCGTCTTTCTTCTCAAGAGCCTTAAGTGCTGCCATCACTTCAACGACAGTCTCCTGCAGCTTGAAATAGGAGGTTTTACGATAGAATCCTCCAATTTTGCTGGCGACAGCTACTCTTTCACGGTATCGACTTGAAGCCTCCCAAAGCAGATCATGGAGAGTACGAATTGGGTAGGTACGAAAGCTTGTTGTCTTCTTCACTAAACTGAATCTTTAGTAATCCTTAAGAGTTGATACTTAAGAGAACAGATATTTCTGCCCATAGTATTCTCTGCAACAGAAATCAAATCTTGTTAGCTTAACCAAACCAGAAGACATAAATTCCAAGAATTCCCAAGTTTCTAAATTGCTATTTTTCGCCTTTTTGATTCTTTTTGCAGCTCTATTGGCAGGGCAAACTCAACATTCTCACTTTGAGTAATCAGTTGCTCTATCTTCCCACCGTTCTTTTTGAGCCATGTAACAACTTGTGAAACCAGCATCTCAGGAGCTGAGGCTCCTGAAGTCACACCTATGACACTAGCTTTTTTGATCCAATCATTCTGAATCGACTTGTAGTCCTCAATTAGATATGCCGGGGTTCCTTCTTTTATTGCTTCTTCAACCAAACGATTAGAGTTGCTACTGTTTTGGGAACCAACTACCAATATCAAATCTGACTTCCGTGCAAGTTGCCGTACCGCCATCTGTCGATTTTGTGTTGCATAGCATATATCTTCAGATGGAGGGCCCTCAATAGAAGGAAATCGATTACGTAATACAGAAACAATCTTTCGAGTATCCTCCAAACTAAGGGTAGTCTGCGTCAGATATGCAAGAAGAGTTCCGGAAATGATCTTAATATTCTTAGCGTCTTGTTCATTTGTTATTAGATGAATCTTATCTGGTGCCACACCCATCGTCCCAATCACCTCATCATGTCCAGAATGTCCAATCAGAAGAATCGTATATCCGTTTTTTGCATAACGCTTAGCCTCTAGATGAACTTTAGTCACCAATGGACAGGTAGCATCAATGATGCGAAGTCCTCTTTTTTTAGCATCCTTTCTTACCTGTGGTGAGACTCCATGGGCACTGAATATTACTGTTTTGTTTTGTGGTACCTCATCAAGAGATTCAACAAATATTGCTCCTCGATTCTGCAGTTCTGAAACAACATGCCTATTATGAACAATTTCCTTACGGACATATACTGGCCTTGAAAAAACCTCTAGCGCAATATTTACAATATCAATAGCTCTTACAACACCAGCACAAAAACCTCTAGGAGCAGCCAATATTATTTTCTTCATAATGTTCTTAAAATTTTAGCACAGCCTTAAACAAATGAATTGCAATTCATTTCTCACTTCTCAGTCTAGAAATTTCTAAATACTCTTACAGTATTGATCAAGCTCTAGCGTAATCCTTAGCCGTCTTTGGACATATCTCTGTCGACCATTAATAAAGCCACTTTGTCATCCCCCACCATTCTGAGCTGACTCACAATATCTCCTGCAGTTTTTTCTTCTTCAACCTGCTCTGTGATAAACCACTGCAACTCAACCGCTGTTGCATTGTCATGTTCATCCAACGCTGCCCGGTAAGCAACATCTATCTTTCTGGTTACATCTTTTTCATGTTGTAGAACAGATTCAAACATCTCAAGGGTTGAATCAAACTCAGATCTTGGTCGGTTAATTTGATGTAATTCCACATGTCCCTCCCGACTAAGAAGGAAATCAAAAAGACGCATAGCATGTCCTCTTTCCTCCTCGCTCTGAGTCCTAAGCCAGCTTGCAAACCCCGGAAGATTGCACTCTTCACAGTGTGAAGACATGGCTAAATAGAGATACGAAGCCTGAAATTCAGATTGAATCTGTCTATTTAGAACCTCATTCATTTTAGTGGAAAGCATAATCATCTCCTTGATTAATTACTTTGTTTGTTGTCTCTATGTCTTCTAAAATCATAACCATACAGTCTTTATTAAAGATATTATTATACCTTAGATTACTGTTTGATAGGTAGCTATAAGACATTGAAAACAACTGACTTACATGAAACTGATTTTCATTTTCATTGCTTCTCTATGTCACAATCAACTCTCTAAAATAGTTCTCTAAACAGGTGTTATCGTTTGTTAATTAGAAAAAAATGCCATGAAGAAAAAGAAAAGTTTAGAAATGATTAAACCAGACTCCTCAGTACTTGATCCAGAGAATACACCTGGACTTGTTTTAGTCTCTGAGGTTCTCCCTGATTGCATTCCTATTCTTCCCGTAAGAATGCGTCCTTATTTCCCAGGATTCACTGTACCCGTCTCTGTAACTGGGGATCACCTAGAGAGAATACAGCGAATTATTTCTGAAGCCGATGAAACCGTGGGATTAATTTTAGTCAAGGACGAAAAGTCTGATGACTCCCCTGACAACTTATACCAAGTAGGGGTAGCCGCTAAAATTGTCAAAACTATTCAGTCTGAGGAGGAAACAGCTCATGTTCTGTTGAATTGTGTAGCCAGGTTTACAATTCAGGAGCTGAAAACAGACAAAAATAGTTGGACTGCCTTGGTCAAATATCACCAGGAATCAGATCTTAGTGAGAATGAAGAACTAAAAGCATACTCTATGGCTATTGTAGCTACTCTAAAAGAACTGGTTCAGCTTGACCCCTTACAATCTGAAGCAATCAAACTGTTTCTAAGCCATTCTGCCATGCAAGATCCAGGAAAACTGGCGGATTTATCTGCGACCCTTACTACAGCAAGTCCCAAGTCATTACAGGAAATTCTCGAAACCTTTGATGTAAAGAGCCGAATTGACAAGGCATTGCTACTTCTTCGGCAGGAACTTGACATGGCTAAACTCCAGCAAAGAATCACAGATCAGATTGAAGATAAAATTTCGGAGCGGCAACGAGAATTTTTTCTTAAGGAACAGTTGAAAGCTATCAAGCAAGAACTCGGAATAGAAAAGGACGGAAAAGTAAGCGAGATAGAATCATTTCAGTCACGCCTACGAAAACTATCCCCTAGTGATGAAGCCGTCAGCGTTATTACTGAGGAGATGGAAAAACTAAGTTGTCTCGAACCCTACTCTCCAGAATATGCGGTCACACGTAACTATTTGGATTGGTTAACAATATTGCCTTGGGGAAAATTGAGCAATGATTCATACCAATTACGACGTGCTCGTCAAATTCTTGACAGAGATCATTTCGGTTTAAATGATGTGAAGGAACGAATCATAGAATTCATTGCGGTAGGAAAACTTAAGGGAAACATCTCTGGATCAATACTTTGTCTAGTAGGACCACCGGGAGTTGGGAAGACATCTATCGGTAGAAGTATCGCAGAATCATTAGGGAGAAAGTTCTATCGATTTTCACTTGGTGGAATGAGAGACGAAGCGGAAATAAAAGGGCACCGAAGAACATACATTGGTTCAATGCCTGGAAAGATTCTCCAAGCTCTTAAAACAGTAAACACTTCCAACCCGGTAATCATGCTAGAGGAAATAGATAAGATTGGTGCCTCATTCCGTGGTGATCCAGCATCTGCGCTTCTTGAGGCTCTCGATCCAGAGCAAAACTCATCTTTTCGTGATCACTATTTGGATATACCCTTTGATTTGTCAAATGTTCTTTTTATTTCGACAGCCAACCAAATAGATACGATCCCTTCTCCTCTACTTGATCGCATGGAAATAATTCGACTTTCTGGATACATTCTTGAGGAAAAATACTCCATTGCTAGAAAACATCTCATTCCACGGGCACTATTAGATCACGGCTTATTTAAGAGGCAGGTTAGAATTAGCCCTGCTTCATTACAAAAAATAATAGATGGATACGCCCGTGAAGCTGGTGTTAGAGGCCTAGAAAAACAAATCAAAAAGATCTTTCGAAAAGCCGCAATACATCTCTCCAATGATTCAAATCTTCAGGTAGCTGTTTTAAAAGATAATGTTAAAACCTTTTTAGGTGAGCCAGACTTCAAAGGTGAGGAATTACTTGCCCCGGGCCCTGGCATTGTCACTGGCCTTGCTTGGACAAGTCTGGGAGGAACAACCATTCAAATTGAAGCAACCGCCGTCTTAAGTAACAATCATGGATTTAAACAAACCGGACAGCTAGGTAAGGTTATGATAGAAAGTTCTGACATAGCCTATTCTTATGTAATGTCAAACCTGACTAATTATGGTGCAAATGCAGATTTCTTTGAAAAACATTTTGTACATTTACACGTTCCCGCAGGTGCAACTCCCAAAGACGGCCCTTCAGCTGGAGTAACGATGGCGACAGCCTTAATTTCAATGATATTAAAAAGGCCTATCCATCCTGGCTTGTCGATGACAGGAGAATTAACCCTAACTGGTAGAGTATTATCAATCGGTGGAGTGAAAGAAAAGGTAATCGCTGCTCGCCGATCTGGTTGCAATGTTCTTATTTTCCCATCTGAGAACAAAGCAGATTTCGAGGAACTTCCAACCTATCTAAAAAAAGACCTTACAATTCATTTTGCCAAATATTTTCCTGAAATCTACCAACTAGCCTTCGGTCTAGATCCATCCTAGGGTTTTGGTACGCTTAAATAACCGGCTACAAATTTCTTACCGATTCTACTTACGAGAATCTCATAAGGTTTCTTTACCCCTTCTGTGTAAAAGAAAATCGGTTCATTGACGTTAACTCTCTTCTTATTAATCTTGCGCCCGTTTGTAATTATCTCCACATGATAACGTTGGCGTTTCAAGTTTGTGTTTTTCAGGGTAAGGGCAATATTAAACACTTCGGTTGACCCAGCTCCACGCTGTAATTCGAAATTATAATAATCTCTGTCGAGCGAACGCTTTACACCGTTTATCTCTTTTGTATTTCCGTCAACTGTAGATCTTAAGGAAGTAAGAGAATCTGAGTTAGAAGAAATACCCGCCCTATTAGAATCAGCAACCTTCTGCAATTTAGAAAGGTTGCCATCAGTCTGATCAATTCGCGAACTAACAACGCTTACATCTTCTTTAAGCCCTGCTGCTGTCTGATTTAGTTCATTCTTTAATGCGCCTACCTCAGCTTGATCAGCCTTACGAATTGACATGGCCGCCAATTCTTTTCTTTGGACTGCCTGATTGGTCCTTAGGTTTGTATATAGACTTTGATAACGAGTCAGCTGTTCCTCTTGAGAATCTATTTGGCTTTCGCTCTCTGAAAGACCCGTTTGTAACTCATCAATCCTTGATTCAGATGACTTGAGCTGATTTGTAACTGTACCGAGTTGATCTTGGCTGGACTCTAACCGATTACTCAGACTTTTGAGTTGTTCCTGTGAAAGATACAAATAGTAGCCCAAAACGACAAGAGCAATCGTAAAAACAATTCCAACTACTGTTCCCCAGTAACTTTTTGCCGCTTCACTTTTTCTATTAGCCGGCTCGTTAGCTAAAGGACCCTTGCCAGCAACACGATCCATGAGGGGATCATCATATTTTTTGTTGTTATCAATTTTATTCATTGCTCCTCCACTGAATCACTGATTGTGGGCATTGACTGCCATAAAGTGTTGTAATCTTTAGATTCATGTTTACTGCGAATCTTTCATATTACACGTTATAAGCAATATTTTCATTCAAAGCCTTATGATAATATCAGTTATTCATGAGTGCCAGGGCTGTTCTTCCTATTCTTATTCTAGGTCTCGGGCTCCCTGTTCTTATTTTCTACAGCATATTTTTTGGAGGCCCTTCTCCAAAAATGGTTCCTATTCCTAATTTTCAGAAATATCAGTTGGCAATATCTCAGTTGCAAAATGATCATTACCAGGTTCTTGGGGTTTTTGATGAGGGCGCATCGATTAGAGTGAACATCTGGCTCCGAAGCTCTAATCATTCGGTGTCAGAATCTCATTTAAAAGCCATCGATACTTTATACGACCTACAAGCTATCGTTGGGAAAGATCTCTCGTTAAGTGTTTGGTTATATAGCTCTTCGAGACCTATAAAATCAGAACTGAAAGGCCTCGCTTTTTACCATGCTCAGACAGGCCGTACAATCTTTAAATCTCCAGACCAGCTTCCATAGAATGTGTTTGTGGCACAAAAAAGAATAACTAATTCTAATAATGTTCGCTATAAGAGATGGCGTTCCTACATCCGAAAACCTGAGGATCAACGCTGCCCATGGTTTTCAGTTGAAGGCCCTAAACAGATCCTGGAATTAAGTAATCAAATCAAAATCCAACTTCTACTATATTGCCGAATGAACCCAATAATTGAAGTTTTGATGACTCGGTCGGTCGAAGTGGTCAGCCTAGAAAAAACTCTCCTCTCAACTCTTTCTGGTGTAAAAACTTCACAAGGAATGATAGCTTTTTTTTTAAAACCTTCTTTTACCTGGAACCACATCACCAAATTTGTTCTCTATCTTGAAGAGGTGCAAGATCCAGGAAACCTAGGCACTTTAATCCGTACTGCACAGGCTACAGGTCTATTTTCGATTATTACTTCTGGAAAAACTGTCTCCCCCTGGAACAATAAGGTTGTTCGCGCGGCCAGTGGTTCATTGATCCAAGTTCCAATCCTGGAAAATGTTAAATTAGATGACCTCAAGAAAAAAGATTTTTACTTGGTAGGATCAAGCTCAGATTCTTCGCGATCTTTTTTTAATCAAACCTTTTCTTCTGGTACCGCTTTTTTAATAGGAAATGAGGGAAAAGGGCTAACAACTCAATCCATCAATTTAGCTGATGATGTTTGTGGAATTCCAATGGAAGGTTCAGTAGATAGTCTAAATCTCTCCGTTGTTGGATCTCTCATCATGTATCACGTATACCTTCAAAACTTAACATATGACTGAGAAAATCTTTTCTATATCACAATTCGATTCCGCGAATGCTCCCCATTTACCACTTTCTGAAAGAATGAGACCACGAACGCTAGAAGAAATAGTTGGCCAGGAGAAACTTCTAGGGAAAGGACGGATTCTTTACAGACTTATAAAAAACAATGACGTTCCTCCAATGATACTTTGGGGACCTCCTGGTGTAGGAAAAACTACTATTGCAAATGTTATTTCCAGAACTTGTGAGGCAAGGTTTATAGCTCTGAGTGCTGTTTATTCAGGGATAAAAGAAGTTAAAAAAGTTTTTAGTGAGGCTGAGCAGCAACTCCGGGTTTTTTCTCGTTCAACCATTCTTTTCGTTGACGAAATTCATCGCTTCAATAAGGCCCAACAAGATGCCTTTTTACCCCATGTCGAAAAGGGTTCGTTTACTCTAATAGGAGCTACCACGGAAAACCCGTCTTTTGAAGTCATATCTCCTCTTCTGTCCAGGTCTCGAATCGTCGTTCTTCAACCATTAAACGAAGCCAATCTGGTTAAACTCTTGCGAAGGGCTATTACGGATGTCAAACGAGGATTAGGAAATCTTTCTATTTCCTTTGATGAGCAATCCCTTTATCTGATCGCAAAACATTCTAATGGTGATGCTAGGATTGCGCTGAACACGTTAGAGCTCTCGGCAAACTTAATCAAAGATCAGAAAGACCCGAAGCTCAGACCAAATACGATCAAAGAAGCTCTTCAAAAACGATTACTTCGTATTGATAAAGATGGTGAGGAGCATTTCAACTTAATTTCAGCTCTACATAAATCACTCCGTAACACTGATCCCGACGCAGCACTTTATTGGCTTGCTAGAATGCTGGAGGCTGGTGAGGATCCACTTTATGTAGGCCGTCGAATGGTTCGCTTTGCCTCAGAAGATATCGGACTCGCAGATCCCGGGGCATTAGGAAGAGCCATTGACGGTGTTCGCGCCCTGCAATTCATTGGGCTTCCTGAAGGAAAACTAATACTTGCCCAGATAGCAATAGGATTAGCTCTTGCTCCTAAATCTAATTCTGTTTATCGAGCCTATACAAAAGTTTTAAATGATCTCGATGCCACCCACAAGGATCCCGTTCCACTGCATCTCAGAAACGCAACGACCGATCTAATGAAAGATATAGGATATGGAAAACAATATGCATATGTGCACGATGTTCCAGAGGCATTGATAAAAATGCCTTGCCTTCCCGATAGATTGAATGGGAAAGTTTACTATGAACCAACAGACAAAGGTCATGAGGCACGAATCAAGGAAAAACTAGACCAAACCAGAAGAGCTAGGAAACAATTTAATAGAGGCAAAAAATAAAACTATTTAATCTGAAAGAGGCTAAAGAAAAATAGCAAGACATCTCCAGACAAAATGATAGAGCAATTATTTCACAATTTTATCAGCCAACTCTCTTGGCCCTTTCTCATTATTACCATTATTAGCTGCTTACTAGTTCTTGCAAAGGGAGCAGATTTACTAGTTAATCAGGCAGTCCTCTTATCATCTAGATCTGGAATTCCTAAGGTTGTTGTAGGTGCCACCATAATTAGTCTGGGAACAACTGCTCCAGAAGCTGCAGTGTCTGTTTTTTCTGCCATTCAAGGTAGACCTGGTATGGCTCTTGGTAATGCGGTAGGTTCAATCATATGTGACACGGGACTAATTCTTGGTTTGGCCTGCTTAATTTCACCACTAAAGCTCGATAAGGTACTTATAAATCGTCAAGGATGGATCCAGCTAGGATGTGGTGCCTTATTAATAGTTTCTTGCTTGCCCAGTACTCAATTTTCTAAAGTTTTTCATCAAGGAGGAAACCTTTCTAGATTGAGTGGATTTTGTTTTCTTTTTCTCCTTTTTGCCTATCTGTGGATCTCAACTCTATGGGCACGTAAAGGAAAACCTCTTGAGAGGTTTCAGGAAACAAGACATGACCCTAACAACAACTTTAAAATCTTAATGTCACTCCTCTTTTCTTTAGGATTAGTTGTTGCTTCATCATCAATTTTAGTGCCCTCAGTCAGCGAGGCCTCCAAAAGAATGCAAATTCCTGATAGTATAATTGCAGCCACTCTAGTAGCTTTTGGCACCTCCCTTCCTGAATTAGTAACTGCAATAACAGCAGCTAGGCGAAACCACGGTGATTTAGCCATTGGGAACGTAATAGGAGCCGACATTCTAAATGTTCTTTTTGTTGCTGGAGCTTCAGCGGCGGCGACAAAAAATGGCCTTCCTGCGCCCTCATATTTCTTTTCCCTCTATTTTCCTTCCATGATGTTTATTTTAATTGTCTTTCGTATAGGGACGTTAGGTGCAAAAACTCATCTGAATCGGGGATTTGGAGTCATTCTTCTGACCTGCTATCTGGCCGTAACTATTCTTAGTTATGTTTGGTAATAATAAAGAATTCAATAGAAGGGATCAGGCGGAACTTTTAACTACATTTCCCACTCCGGTGGATACTTAGGAACAGGACTTGCCTAGTACTATTTCTGCCCTAACATCTTTACTAATCTTTGCCCTTCTTCCAGGTATCTCCCTCATACACATCCGAACCAATGTATTCAGCCAATTAGGTGGAGCGATTGCGTTTAGCATTGGCCTTAATTCATTCGTTCTTATGCTCCTAACGCTCTTTGGAGTCTATACTTATTTTTCTGCAGGGATATGGATTATTCTTTTGCTCCTAATAACAGCAATAATGAGGAGGAATAGGTGCTGGATAAGCTCTAAATTTGATTTTTCCAATAATTCACCATCTTCATTAAAATACACAGTCTTACTATTCCCTATTCTTGCGATAGTGGCATATAAATCTTTTTTCCTGCCTTTTTACTCATGGGATGCCATCGCCTCATGGAATCGCTGGGCACGAGAATTTGCTATTGACCCAACTTTTTTTTATAGCACTGATTTTTTTCATCCTCAGTACCTGTCCTTGGGGATGAGTTTCCCCTATGTTCTTTCAGGAAACACTTCAATCGAATTCGCATCCCATGGATTATCTTTTTTCTATTTCCTTATTCTATGGACAGGAGTTACAAGACTATGTTCCTTCTTTGAAATCCCAGGAGCTCTGGGATGTAGCGCCATTATGATTGTCGGTGCTGTAAGTGGTTATTCAGGAACTGGATATTCCGATATAGCAGCAACTGGATATTCCTGCTTGTCGATTGCTTTGATACTAGAGGTATTTAAATCAAACAAACTAGCGACTAATACGGCGCTCTGGAAACTCTCCAGAAATCAAGCGATTTTGGCAGGACTCGCCGCAGGAACATCTTTTCATTATAAAATATCAGCCCCTCTCAGCTTTGGAGTTCTAATTTTAGCTCTATTACTCCTTGGTGGACGAAACGGGTTCTTCCGTCGCTTCAATCTTTTTCTAATAAGCAGCTTATCCTTCCTTGCTTTAGCAGTTGTCTGGGTCATTCCCACTAACACTGCACTTACTCCGCCTCTTTTCCATTACGTTACTACCGGTATTCATGGTGATATATCAAGAATGGAGGTAATTTTAAAAGGAGCTAAAGCCCTTGTACTTGACGCTACCGCATTTAACATTTTCCTCGTAGACATTATTATTTTATTAGGTGCCTGTATTTTCTTTGTTTTAGGCCTTAAAAAAAATGGTTATGCAGTTATCCTAGGAATCTCTGTTCTGACTGGAAGCTTTGTCTGGATGGGCACTGCAAACTACGATACGAGAGCCTTAATGCCATTTCAGATTCCCTCTGTGATAATCACTCTATGTGGTCTCATCTACTTCCTTCAAGAAAGATTCAAAAAAGCTTTTCTCCCGTTAATTTTTCTATGCCTGCAGTGTTTCTTCGTGTTCTTATACCTAATTCCCCAACTATTACCTGATCTTAAGCTGGGAGGAAAGACTTTAATCGATTGGACTCCAGGAAGAAACTGGACCAAAACCTTGGGTCTCCTTAATCGAGAAGAACAACTACGAATTCTTCGACCTGCCCTCGCCGACCTTGAACTATGGAAACGTGATCATCCGAGATTTTCCGGAACATTTTGGACCGATCCTCTCTTAGTCTCATCATTTAACTCAACAAAAAGTCTTTCTGTAGCTAGGTGGCTCAACAACATTGAGTCTGATGGCCAGGCTAATTGGAAAAAAGGAGACTACCTAGTAACAACTCCTGAAGAAAATGATGCCCCTAAATTAGCTTTTCCCATTCTTGACAAAATAGTAGGAATCAGTCCCACAAAATGGGGACCATGGATCAATTCAGCCCTCAAATCTGGAGTTCTTGTTGACGAGAGCACCTACCCAAGTTTCAGATCATTACGCTTTTTAGAAGGACCACCAAAGAACGATCGATGAAAAATACCTTTTTCTCGACATTCATACTAATCTTTTCTGCTTTTTTAACAGGGTTAATACTACGAGTTTATGAATTTTCTAATCAGATCATTGCTGATGACGAATTTCATGCCTTATATGTAGCAATCAGGAATAGTTATACATACATATCCACCCACTTCGGGGTAACTGACCACTCAATTCCGTTGGCTCTTATGTACAAACTTTGGATGGAAGTATTTCCACTTAATGAATTTGTCTTAAGGGCACCGATGCTTCTGTCGGGCATAGCAACAATCCTTGTATTCCCATTCCTACTTCGTGCTCATCTAAATAAGGAAAGTATTCATGCATATCGTTGGCTACTCGCCATTTCTCCCTTATGTATTTATTTCAGTCGATATGCACGACCCTATGCAATAACAATGCTTCTTGCGTTTACTGCTCTTGTAGCCTTTTATGAATGGGCTAGAAAAGGACAACACTCTATGTTGTTCCTCTATCTCTCATGTGGGATTTTTGCACCTTATTTTCATTTAGCATCAGCGCCGATGGTTTTAGCCCCTCCATGCTATTGGATTCTTCGAACTGTTCTTTCCAAAAAAAACACAAAAGAAATAAAACACTACATAAAAGCCTTGTTGACAGTCCTATCTGGACACGCATTATTTATGGGAGCCCCCTTGATTCTCAGTGAAGATGTTTTTATGAAGCTCGATCGTGGATCAGTTGATTCAATGACTCTAAAGGGAACAATTGAACTTTTATCTGGGACTGGATCAATATGGATTACTATACCTGTATTGACCTTAATAATTCTGGAGGCAAGTCGACTTTGGTTGTACAGGTCTGTCTGGATTCAATATTTAACTTTCGCGGTGTTTATTCAAATCGGCACTGTGCTTTTTTTCCAACCTCAGATGGTTCATGTTCCAATTGTTTTCACCCGATACATCATTGTAATTTTGCCCATCTTGCTTCTAATCCTGGCAAGCGGTCTAGGTAGAATAGAAAACGGACTAGCAACTAATTTGTCACGATATCCTAAGGGAATTATTACTCTCTCTGTGATTGCTATACTTTTCTATTCAGGACCCTTGCTTAAAAGTTACTATCATCCGAACAACTGGACCAACCATGCAATTTTTCAATACAGTTATGACCCCTTGCATCCCTATGCCGTTAACAACCTAATCAAGCCTCAATTAATTCCCTAATTTTACAAAACTCTAAGAAAGAAAAAGCCTGGCAGCTTAACTCTCTTAGAGGCCCCTTGGTACTATCAATGGGGGATAAACAACCAACCCTACTATCAACAGGTTCACCGACAAAACACAATCATTGGATTTGTCGATTCATCTAACCCACCAAAACGTCTGGGAGAATTACCACTTGATGATACAAGACTCAATTTTCGCAATTTTATTTATCTGGGAGATCTTCGGAAATTGCAAGACAGCAGTGTTGATTTTGTGGTTTTTCATAAAAACCTAAAAAGAGAGGTTGATGATGTGCCGGTATTAGAGCATTTGGAAAACCCTAATATCTCTATTTGGCTGGAACAATACAATCAATGGTTCGGAGATCCTATTTATGAGGACCGAACAATAGTTGTCTATTCTATCTAAGGCAACGATAAGGATTAGGTATCTTAAAAATTATTCAGATGAACATTAAAATCTGCTTGATCAAAAAACAACGAGTAAAAATTTACAACAAAATCATTTAATAAAAGAAAATTCTATTCCAATGAATTGAGATTGCTATAACAGTTTCAGTGGGACTCTTTAAATATTATTCTGGGAAAATCGTTCTAATCTATTAATCAAGAAATTCATAGTATATTACTGGGGACCTAGAACTAACTTTCTCTCCTGATTCAATACCATTCATACTTCCACCAACATGACACTTGTGAAATTCTATAAAAGTATTAAGAGATAGCTTTTCGGGGATTATCTTTTTGTTGATTTTAGAATGAATAGTGGCGTAAAAACTTGCCTCTTTTAAAAACCTAGCGCCCTCACCATCCTTCGATTTGAATTCAATTACCGGGTTTATGTGATAGATTCTCTGTCCAGACTCCTTACTATCATTATCAACCGGTGAGCGTAAAAAAGACCACAGTTTAAATCCAGTCGGTTCACAGTTATAAATCATCTGTGACAGATAAAAACTTCCTAAATAGAGATTTTTCTGTTCCTCTGTAATGATGATTATCCTCTTCTTGTTCCTACGGATATCATGGACATCACCTGGCGTAATTTTCTTAACACGCCGGCGAGCCAACACTGCTGCCGCTCCAACAACTGCTCCACTGATCCACGGGAAAATCAATTTCTTCCATTTTACTTTCATCGCAACATTACTTTGATGGAATCGGAAATATGTAGACTTGCGGCTGTACGAGCCTTCACCTCGTCCGTAGCAATATCAGGTGTAACCTCGGTAAGAACGAATCCCGAAGAGTCAATCTTAATAACACCTAATTCAGAAATTATTTTTACCGCACATCTGCTACAAGTGACCGGACCTTCACAAGACTTAACCAGTTTCGAATCACCGTTAGTACGATTGTGATGTGTTAAAACAAGCAGTTGGGCATCCTTCAAAGAAGCGAGAGAATCACAACCCAAAATAGCCAGATCTCCACTACTAGAGATTTCATCTGCTTCTACAACAACTGCACCTGCATAGGATGGAACCGTTCCGTTGGCGGGGAGAAATTCTATGATTGTGTCTGCTGAAAGTAGACTCTGAAGCCTTTCTGGTAAACCCTTTCCTAGGATAATGTGATCCTCCTCTGAAAGATCGCTCTGGGCTCTTTTTAATATAACGTCATCTTTTTTAGAGAAAACTTTTTTTTTCATTAAATAACAACCTGAATCGAGTGCTTCATAACAGCTATGTCTGATTCAGAATAATTCCCTTCTAAATATTTTTAAGCTTGTTTAAATAAAAACGCCCCTGAACCACTTGAAGATTCAGGGGCATAAAATCCGGCAACGACCTACGTTCCCACACAGTTAACCATGCAGTATCATCGGCGCTGGAGGACTTAACTTCTGTGTTCGGGATGGGAACAGGTGTAGCCCCTCCGCTAAAGTCACCGGAAAGCTTTGGTAATTGATAAATAACAGGCAAACTACAACGCAGTTGCGCGACAAAATATTCTAGGTCAAGCCTCACGACCGATTAGTACAGGTCAGCTTCATCCGTTACCGGACTTCCACACCCTGCCTATCAACCTTGTAGTCTTCAAGGGGTCTTCAGGCTGGACAAGCCAGCGGGAGATCTAATCTTGGGACGAGCTTCACGCTTAGATGCATTCAGCGTTTATCCCTTCCGTACTTAACTACCCAGCGATGCTCCTGGCGGAACAACTGGTACATCAGAGGTACGTCCAACCCGGTCCTCTCGTACTAGGGTCAGCCTCCCTCAAATCTCCTACGCCCACAGCAGATAGGGACCGAACTGTCTCACGACGT
>CAZMUJ010000091.1:0-74675 GCA_964569605.1 uncultured Acidobacteriota bacterium | reverse complement strand
CTACCAGAATACGAATGGCAGTAGATTTTTTTACTAGCTCTTCATTGACCATGTCAACGGCAATTATCACAGCGGCTGCCCCAGTGCGCTCCCCGTTACGAGTTTGCAGGATAAAGAGCTGGTTTTTCTGAATCGTAAATTCAATATCCTGCATATTCTTGTAGTGTTTTTCCAATCTGCTGGTTGTCGCTAGAAGTTCCTGATAAGAGTCTGGGAAGACTTTTGCCATTTTCACGATGTCTAACGGGGTACGAATCCCAGCCACCACATCTTCTCCCTGGGCATTGATTAGAAATTCGCCGTAAAGGGTCTTTTCTCCGTTAGCAGGGTTACGGGTAAAACATACACCGGTTCCACAGTCCTCACCCATATTACCGAAGACCATTGCCTGAACATTCACTGCGGTTCCCAGAAGATGTGTAATCTTGTTAATTTTTCGGTATTTCACAGCCCTTTCTATATTCCACGACTTGAAGACGGCATCAGCGGCAAGACGCAACTGTTCAAAAGGGTCTTCTGGAAATACTGAACCTGTATGTTTTTGGTAAATGTCCTGATATTTACCAACCAATGTCTTCAAATCTTCCGCCGTAAGATCAACGTCTAATTCAACGCCACGCTCTTTTTTGAGGCTGTCTATGGCGTACTCAAAGTGACTGTGGTGCACTCCCATAACCACATCTCCAAACATGTCGATCAATCGTCGATAGGCGTCATATACAAAGCGTTTATTCCTGGTTTTTTTTGCGAGGCCATCTGCCACTTCTGCATTAAGGCCCAGATTAAGAACAGTGTCCATCATGCCCGGCATAGAAATGGCGGCACCGCTTCGTACCGAAACAAGTAAGGGATTGTCAGGAGAGCCCAGTTTCGATCCCATTACATTTTCGATGTGAAGAACTCCTCTTTCGACTTCCTTATTTAGATGCTTCGGCCATTGGCTTTTATGGTCAGTGTAATATCCGCAAGTCTCGGTACTAATCGTGAATCCTGGGGGAACAGGAAGTCCAATTGAGCTCATCTCCGCAAGGTTAGCTCCTTTACCTCCAAGAAGGTCTCGCAGGTCTCTATTTCCTTCGGCGATTCCATTACCAAAAGTGTAAACATGCTTAGAAGAAGATTGATTCATAGTAATGCCAGTGTTTAGGGGTAATTTTCAAGAAACAAAAATGTGACAATCGATCTTAAGGGAAATGATGTTAGAAGAAAATTCTATCCCAATTGTCGTGAAAAATCTCTAAATTGTTATGAGCAAAACTTTTATTTAACAATTGATTTGAAATGAAACAACCTCCAGTTCACCTAAATTTAATAGATGATGGAGTCTGATCCCCAGTACCGAAACAGAGAAACTAGTAGATCAATTAGTGTCTTTAACCTTAAGCTTCAGGCATAGGAATGGTAATCTCGCTCTAAAATTATGTGCTTCCCTCTGAAAAGAAAATGATCTCAGCAGCGATCCTTAGAAAGTGGATGGATAATAACAAATGAGTTGGGGAAATTTAACTGTCGCCTTGCTTACTTGCAATTTTCTGTCCTGTTATCAGGACACTAAAGTAGATATTAAACAGGCCTGGCAACAATGGGGTGGCCCTACTCGAAATTTTAGGATCAATTCACCGAAACTTGCTGATTTTTGGCCAGAGAAGGGTCCACCCATAATGTGGAAGAGGTCTTTGGGAGACGGACACTCCACGATTCTTGTGGAGAAAGACACTCTCTACACTATGTATCGCGACAAAACAGGAGAAAAAGAAGGCCAGGAAGTAGTGGTTTCTCTAGATTCGGAAAATGGCAACATTCTCTGGGAATATCGGTATGATGAACCGCTTCCTGAGAAAATGAATTCATCTTATGGCCCCGGGCCTAATTCAACCCCTCTGATAGTAGGCGAAAAGCTATTTAGTGTAGGAGTTGTGGCTAAAGTACATGCCCTAGATAAAAAAACAGGGCAACTTCTTTGGTCAAGGGATCTTTACAATGAATTTTCCATGGAGAGAATTGGAAACGAGAGTAACCGGGGGTATTCTTCTAGTCCAATAGCGTACAAGGATTTACTGATCTTCCCTGTAGGAGGGCTGGATCAGTCCGTAATCGCACTCAGACAGAACGACGGTTCGGTTGCTTGGAAAAAACATGATTTTCAGCTTTCTCCGTCTTCTCCAATCCTTATTGAAGTGAACGGACAAAAACAGGTGATCCTCTTTATGGGTGGTGAAGTCATAGGGTTAAACCCAGCAAACGGTGATCTCTATTGGAGTTATCCTCACTCAACCGACTACGATTGCAACATTAGTACTCCTCTTTGGGGAGAAGATAATTTGCTTTATGTTTCGAGTGCTTACAATAGTGGTAGCCGTGTACTTGAATTGACGCAGGAAAATGGTTTGACGTCAGTACAGGAACTCTTCTTTAGTAAACGAATGAAGATTCATTTCGGGAACACAGTGCGTATAGGAAATCTGGTCTATGGTTCTAGTGGGGCCTTTGGTCCGGCTTTTTTTATGGCAATGAATGTCCGGACGGGTAAGATAGTGTGGCGTCAGCGAGGTTTTGCTAAAGCCCAGTTTCTCCATGTTAATAATCGGTTTGTTATTCTGGATGAGAAAGGTCTTTTGGTTCTCGCGACCCCCGGAGAGCAAGGCTTGAAAATTCATTCGAAATTCCAAGTTTTTAACTCTCGATCTTGGACGGCCCCGACACTGGTTGGCAGCCGCCTTTATGTTCGTAATCGGGAAACAATTCTTGCTCTTGAACTTGGGGAAAGGAACTTAGATAGTGGAGCTAGTACTGCACCACAAAGTCTCAAAGCTAAGGCCAAAGGCCCTTGATCCCTTTTAGCTACCAGGCATACTTGACTACAACCTGAAGACGCCTTAAGGGAACAACAGATCCGTCTTTACTTGTTCTAGTTTTTGGTAGGATAAAGATAAAGTACAAGTTCTTGTCGAAGTGGTGAATTTCTGATAATACTTGTTGTAACCCTAGTTTGGGATTTAAACAGGTGGTGAATGGATGGTAACAGAAGAAAACTTATTCCTGAACCATGGCAAATCCCAATCCAGTATCTTTTCAGTAATTTTAATTGTTGCGATTGTGGTGAGATTGGGGTTGTTGTCTCCCGCTCTCTTGGCAGAAGACTGGCCCGAATGGCGCGGTAAAGGTCGCAGTGGGTCCTGGAATGAGACCGGTATCCTAGAAAAATTTCCAAAAGAAGGGTTGAGAATTTTATGGAGGGTGCCAATCGGAGGTGGATATTCAGGTCCTTCCGTCTCGAATGGACGAGTGTTTGTCTCTGATTTCAAGAAAAATCTTTCACTTCAGGGCATAGAAAGACTTATTTGCCTGGATGAAAAGACGGGTAAGGTTCTCTGGTCACACTCCTGGAAAGCTGACTACTCTCAACTGATGTCTTCGTATGCCACTGGCCCTCGGGCTACACCGACAGTAGATGCAGGGTTAGTTTATGTGGTAGGTGCTATGGGGGTTTTGAAGGCTTTAGCAACAGATTCTGGAGAGTTGGTCTGGGAGAAAAACTTCGAAGCAGATTTTGGTACCAAGATTCCGACTTGGGGTGTCACCAGCTCGCCCCTGGTTGAAGAAGATCTCCTCATTTGCATCGTTGGAGGGAGCAATAACTCGGAGGTTGTTGCCTTCAATAAATTCAATGGCAAAGAGATCTGGAGAGCTTTGTCTGCAGAACCAGAGATGGGTTATGCTCAGCCATTAATTTTTCAATCTGGTGGCGTACATCAACTCATTATCTGGACTCCGAAAAAGCTAAGTGCACTTAATCCAGAAAATGGAAGTGTTTTTTGGGAAGAGTCTTGGGAGTCTCGTATGGGATTGACTGTAGCCACTCCGGTTCGGCAGGACAATCATTTATTCCTTTCCCAGTTTTTTGGTGGTTCTATGATGTTGAAGCTAGATCCAGTCCGTCCTTCCGCCAGGGTAGTCTGGAAGCGCAAGGGAAAGAGTGAGCTTCCCCAAGAGACAGATGGTCTGCATGCTTTAATTACAACACCAGTACTCCAAGGAGATCTTATAATTGGTGTCTGTAGCTACGGTCAGTTGAGAGCCCTGGATGTAGAGACTGGCGATCGGCTTTGGGAGTCTCTCGATATGATCGAACTTGGGCGCTGGGCTGCCGCATTTTTCGTTCGAAATGGGGATCGCTATTTTGTCAACAATGATCTGGGTTATTTAATCATAGCTCGTTTTGACAAAGAGGGTTACCATGAAATAGATCGGACGCATTTGATCGAGCCGACAACTGGAGGAAGAGGTCGTCGGGACCGGCTTGTCAATTGGTCTCATCCTGCCTATGCAAATGGACACATACTGGCCCGAAATGACAGGAACATTATCCGCGCATCGCTCCTAGACTAGTGTCTATAAGCTGACTTGAGTTGGTTTTCAAGGGTTATTATTTAACCTTTTAGCTCTTGGTCTAGTGTTGGCGGGAAAGCACTTCTTAGTTTTCTTTGGAAAGAGCCCCGTTTTTCAGCCGTTTTTTCTGGAAAATCCAGGATACGCCGATACTGCCCAGGTAGAGAAGAAGTGTAGGAGCTACCCAGAGTGTCAGATTGAGAGCATCAGGAGTGGGAGATAATATCGCCGATAAAATTACAATCAAAAGTGCTGCATAGCGAAAATTCTTCCATAAGAATTGCGGAGTGATCAGGCCAAAACGAGAAAAAAAGGCAACTAGGACCGGAAGCTGAAAGACTGTTCCCATTCCCAACAAAATAATAACTACAAAGCCAAAATAATCAACCGCCGTTAACATAGGTTGTAGACTTTTCCCTAAATCCTTGATCAAGAAGTTTAGTGAAACGGGGAGAATGATATAGTAAGCAAAGAGCGCTCCCAAGACAAAAAAACTGGTTCCAGAGACGAGAAACGGAATCGCAAACCTTTTTTCTTTTCGATAAAGACCCGGAGAAATGAATAGCCAAATTTGCCCCAGGATAAAAGGGGAGGCGATAAAGACCCCTGTTGCAACTGAAACCTTTAGCCAGATCATGAACGTATCGGTAACTTTGGTGTAAACTAATCCGGGAACTGCGTCGCCTAGAGGTGCACTTAGTATGTCGAAAATCTGTTCTCTGAAAAACCAGCTCGCAGAGCTGGTCACAATAAGTGCGATTAAAGAATAGAGAATCCGCTTTCGAAGTTCATCGAGGTGCTCTAGAAAAGTCATCCGCCCCCCGAGTTGTTGTTCTTTTTTGTCTGTTTCCTCAATATCGGAGGGAGATCCGCTGTTGTAGATGGAGGCAAGTGGGTTATCCGATTCAGAAGCTGAATCCATTGGCTTGGATTTTGGGTGATCGGGGGGTGTCGTGTCGTTATACATGGGTTAGCACTGGATTTTTATTTCGGGATTCCGTGTCAGAACTAGTCCCGACCGATTTTGTCGAGTTCTTCTTTTTCCTGTTCGATTGTCTTTCGAAGGTCCTCTTCCTCGGCCCGTACCTCGCTTTCCCAGGTTTGTTTTAAATCATTGGTAGCGCGTTTGAACTCGTTGAGACTTTTCCCTAGAGATCTTCCAATGTCAGGTAACTTCCTGGGGCCGAAGACCAGTAAGGCAACAACGAAAATAACAATGAGTTCGGGAAAACCTAGTGGACCCATAATGACAACCCAATAATTCAGTGTAAGTCAGCTTTCTTAAGCAAGTCAATCGAATCACACGGGCATTTTAAATTTGTAACATAAAGATTACTACACATCCTTTCTTTCTTTTCCCATTTTTTAATCTAATGTGGAGTTTGAATGAGGACTCATTTTCCATATTTTTCTTACTTATGGTTCATGGAGACTGGTTCTTGAGCAATGAGTAGATGTCGATGCGTTTCTACAGGTGTCCAGGTGTTATACTTTTACTAGTCATTAACCATTTATTAAAAAACATGAAAAATCGATTTTTCTTTGTTTTGTTATTTATTATTTTTTTGTCCTCGGTACTGGGAGGGGTATTTGGTGACAAGGTTAAGTCAGTCTCCGCATCGTACGACTCTAAAAATTTGATATTGCGGTTCACTGAAGTTCTAGCTCTTATTCAGTCTCAGAACGTTCGCGAGGTGGATTCTAAAAAGCTAGTTGAGAACGCAATTCAGGGCTTACTTAGGACTCTTGATCCCCACAGCTCTTTTTTTGCGACCCCTGACTACAGTCGCCTTCAGGAAGAGCAAAGAGGGAAGTACTTTGGTTTAGGTATTACGATTCGACCCGAGTCACCTGGATCCGGCCGTGTCTTAGTAGTGGAACCTCCCGTTCCAGGGACTCCTGCTTACAAATCTGGAATAAAGGCAGGTGATGTTATCTCCGAAATCAGTGGTGAATCTATCGAGGATTGGGATATCAATGAAGAAGTTATTCCAAACCTCAAGGGACCCAAAGGGACAACCGTTGAAGTTACTGTTGAGCGTGCAGGGGAGACAGAGCCACTGCAATTCATTATTGAACGGGATGAGATCCCCTTGTTTTCGATCAAATATGCTTTTCACATTCAGCCGAAAATTGGTTACATCCGAATTGACAAGTTTTCGGAGACTACCAGTTCGGAGTTAGACAAGGCTCTGGAGAGACTCCAGAAGGACAGTATGGAGTTTCTTGTTCTCGATCTCCGAGGCAATCCAGGAGGTGCCTTGAAAGCTGCGATTGAAGTGTGTGACCGGTTTCTAAAGAGAGGTCAACTAGTGGTCACTACAAGGAGTCGTGACAAGAGTGAAAACCGATTTTTTAGAACGACCAGGGATAACCAGAAATCCTATCCCATGATTGTTTTAATTGATCAAAATAGTGCCAGTGCTAGCGAGATTGTGGCTGGTGCTCTCCAAGATCACAATCGTGCTCTAATTGTGGGAGTCACAAGCTTTGGAAAGGCTTTAGTCCAAACGATCTATCCCATGGATGGAGGTAGACGAGGATTGGCTCTTACTACCGGAAAGTACTATACACCGAATAATCGTTTAATTCAGAGGGACTACTCGGATGGGTTTTACAATTATTTTTACAATCGTCGCCAGGCTGTGATGTCTCATGAAGACTCTAAAGAAGGCAAAATTAAAGGGGGTATACAACCTGACGAAATAGTAGACCAAAAAACCAGTTCTCCATTTTTACGACATATTTCCCGCCGAGACCTATTTTATCTGTTTACTAAGGAAATCTGGGCGGGAAAAACTGAGAATAAGATCCCCTTTGAACAAGTCCCGGACAATTATAAGAACTTGCCATTAGTAGAAAAGAAAGCGTTGCTTCAGGAGAGTCAGGTCACCCCAAAAATCATTGAGGAATTCCGTGCCTTCTTGAGAGAACAGGGTTTAAAATTTAAAGATATAGACTTTAATTCCGACATGAAAATAATATCTAATCATGTTCAGCAGAAAATTTATCTAAAGCTTTTTGGTGATCAGGAGCAATACCGTGTTTCACTTGAGATTGATCATCAGGTTCAGCGAGCTTTAAAATTACTGCCTCAAGCAGCAAATCTTGTCAGTAAGTCTATGGTCAGTAATTAGTTGATTTAAATCTTGTTACATTAATCCTCGAATTAGTTGAAAGCTCTGACAAATGAAGGTTTGTTCTGAGCATTTAGAAATATTCAATTTTGGTAGAATAGGGGTCAAGGTCCGCTACACAATATTTTTTTAAAAATTGAAGTGTGAGAAATTTGGGACTGACGTACCTTTTCCCTCTTGGTTTTACGGTGATGTTGGAAGCATGGTTTTGTTTTTTGGGGTTGAGATTAGGATTCAAAAACTCTATTTGTTGACATGTCACCATTTTTAAAAGATCAGGGTATTCTAGTTATTGGCCTGTTGCCCTTTTTACTAATTTTAATTTTCTCTGGATGTGTAAGCTCTGTCCCACGAATTACCCCTGACACAACAAGAAAAGTTTCGGTCGAAAAAACGGACTCAGACCAAAAAACAGTTGGGAAGCAACCGTCCCAAACTCTTGACTCGATTGACTTACCAAAAACCGTTGAGAATGATCAACCAGATTCTGTTATTGGTTCAGCAGGTTACATGTTGTTGACTGAAGAATCACAAGAGAGGTTTGAAGAAGTAAAGAGACTATTTGATTCTGGCCATAAGAAAGCGGCTAGGCAGAATTTCGAACGGATCTTAGCCAATCTTCGTGAGTCAGAATTAAATTGTTCTATGGATAGTAGGTTTGACCGACTGTACTACGAGTTTGTGGAGAAAATGCAGGTTGTTGAAGTTGCTTCTCTGTTGGATATAAATAAATATTTGACCCCAGAATTAGAAGAAGATGTTTTTGAGGAAATAATCCGACACAACATTTTTTCTTTAGAAGTTGATCCAAAGCTAAAGAATGCTATCAGCAATGAATTGGAGTTTAGACGTTTTGATTTACCAATGATGGTAAACAAGAGTGTGCTCAGGTTCATTACCTACTATGTGGGGCAGGGCTATGAGTGGACAGCTCATAGTTTGAAGCGTTCTGGACGATATATGAACTATTTCCGTGAGGTGTTCAAAAGAGAAGAAATACCCTTGGATTTGATCTATCTGCCCCATGTTGAAAGCCTTTATAAAGCCACGGCTTATTCACGGGCTCATGCATCAGGCATATGGCAGTTTATCGCTGGCACAGCCACAAGGTATAACTTGAAAGTTGGATGGTGGGTTGATGAACGTAATAATGTGGAGCTTTCCACGGTAGCAGCGGCTCAACATTTGAGAGATCTATATGGCGAGTTTCAAGACTGGTATTTAGCACTAGCAGCTTACAATGCAGGGCCCGGTAGGGTTCGTCGAATCCTTCGCAAATATGGGAACATTGATTACTGGGACATGGTTGAAAGAAAACTATTACCTCGTGAATCGCGCCATTATGTTCCAGCTATTTTAGCTTCAATTTTAATCTTCAAAAATCCGTCTATATTTGGATTCGATGTTGAGCCAGACGAGCCACTACGGTTTGAAAATGTAGTGGTTTCGCATCAATTTGATCTTAGAGTTATTGCCGAAGAGATTGATATTGAACCGGAACTCTTGGCAAAAATGAACCCGGAATTGAGACGAAAAATCACCCCGGACACGTCCTATCAGCTGAGGGTTCCTATGGGTAAAGGTGAGCTTGCAGCTCGAGCTATTGCTAAGATTCCATCTGAAAAGCGTCTCCGAGTTCGGCACCATAAGGTTCAAAAAGGGGATACTCTCTGGCACCTAGCTCGTGGTTATCGAACTAGTATCAATGCGATAGTTCATGTTAATCGGATTCGTAATCCTAACTATTTGAAATTGGGGCGAACACTTGTCATTCCAATGAATCCTCCTCACAATCGTAGTAAAAAAAACAGTAGTGATCTTCAAGAGGGAAGGTATACTGTGCGTAAGGGAGATTCTCTATACAAAATTGCTAAAGTTTTGGGATGTTCTGTAGAACGTCTTGCCTCTTTGAACAGACTTAAAGGGGACAAAGTGATTTATCCAGGGCAGAATCTAAAGTTGCCTTGAGTTTAATAGATATTGAAATGGTCAAGTTGAATGTTTGATTTTACAAGCAGGTAATTAGAAGAACCCAGAACGGAGAATCTGTTCTAACTACAATCCGATTTACTTGAAAAGGTGACACAATGAAATTTGCAGAAAGATTAGGTGGAATCACTACTTCTCCTACTATTGCGGTGATGCAGGAAGCACTTAAATTGAAAGCTCAAGGTATAGATGTGATTGACCTTGGTCCGGGAGAACCAGATCTACCTACACCTGATTTGATCAAAGAGGCCGCTGTAGCAGCGATTGAAAGTGATTTCACGAAGTACACACCAACAATTGGTACAGCTGAACTTCGTAGGGGGGTTTCTGACCATTTCAATAAGAAATGGAATTCCAAGTTTGAGGCGGGTCATGTAGCCCTCTCGGCTGGAGCCAAACACACCATTCACAATCTTTGTATGAGTTGTTTCCAGAAGGGCGATGAAGTTCTTATCCCCACCCCTTACTGGGTAACCTTTCCCGAGGTAATCAAGGTTACAGAAGCAACACCTCGTTTTATCGAAACTCATGAGGATGACAATTTTGAACTTCGTCCCGAGGTGGTCGAGCGGGCAATTGGACCGCGAACGAAAGGTCTTATACTAAACACCCCAAATAATCCGACGGGAGCTGTTATGTCCCAGGCGGCCACGGAAGAAATATATCGAATTTGCCAGGAGCGTTCGGTGCTCCTCTTATCGGATGAAACCTATGACGAATTTGTCTATGGTGATGACAAACATTTCTCAATTGCAGCGATAGCTTCCCCGGACGATCAATATTTTTCCATTATCAGTTCTTTCTCGAAAACTTATTCGATGACAGGTTGGAGAGTTGGGTATTGTATTACGGCGGAAGAGCGAATCAAAAAGTTGGCTGACTATCAGAGTCATGAGTCTGGTAATCCTACCTCAATCTCACAAAAGGCTGCTTTAGCCGCATTTTCTCTTGATCCTTCTGTGATATTGGAAATGACTCAGGAGTATAGAAAAAGGAGGGATTTGGTTCTTGAGATGATAGGCGAAATTCCTGGGTTTTCTTGTGCTCAACCAAGGGGCGCTTTCTATGCCTATCCCAATGTGGCCCGAGCAATGCAATCAATGGGATGCGAAACCTCAGTGGATTTTTCTAGATTGCTTATCAAGGAGGCTAGGGTGGCAACTGTTCCAGGCTCTGCTTTTGGGACTGATGGGTATATTCGCATTTCGTATGCAACTTCTCGGGAGAACTTGAAGGAAGGCTTCTCTCGGATTAAGGAGCTGGTAAAATAATACGGATTTTAAAAGTGTTAATTACTAATTGAAAGTGTAAACACTTTAAAGAGGTTGGACTGGTATTCTGGAACAAAACCTAGGACCGTTAAGCTTCTTATTCTTGGTCCGCCCGGCCAGAAAGGACTGGCAAAGCTGTTAGCGTAAGGGCGCTATTCTGCCTTAAAGTCACTACCGCGACTGGTTCATTGCAACGGACCGTCAGACTGCCCTGAAAGTCAATTCCTTCACCACTTAAAGCAGAGAACAATTGCGAGAGAAATCGGGGTCTTTGTTCTCCAGGTTCCAGAAATAGGGTAATAGTTTCCAGCAGTTCAAAATCTTGACTGTAAAGAGAAAGAGTAATTTCATTAACCATTGTTGAAGCAGACTGCCCGGCTATCTCCTTGGGGTTAACGATAGCTAAGCCGGTATCGGAAACATCAGAGATTACCTGGACTGATAGGCTGAAATCTTGTAAGGGATTTGCGGAAGGTACTCCGCTTTCAAAAAGGGTCTGGGGGGATGCTTCAGCTATAGGATTAGTGAAAAGGCTAAAAATTGCTACTCCTCCAACCTGAGTTCCAGTGATAACTTGGACGTATCCGGGAGAAATTTCCTCCAAGCCACGTAATTCCAACTTTGCAGTAGCCCCCTGTAAAAGGTTCAGTTGGGTCAAGTTCCCAATCACTGTGTCACCGCGCGAAGAATTAATTTGAACCGTCATGGGATCTCCAGATGACTGGAATATTTTTACCAGGAGAGAAGTGTCTGGACCCGTATTAACGAAAATCAGATCAGTTGCAAAAGTAGTGGTGCCAGTAGTTCCAACTCCGATCTGGGGAAAGTAATAGACTATATTGTCATTTCCCCCTTCAAAAATAATGGATTCATTGGTGCTAATCGCGTCTCCACTGGACATGTTGTTACTGTTGCTAGCGTTTGCAGCAATCCGCATGGTAACTGGTCCGCTACCTGCTTCTGGAGCTGTCCAGAGGAAGTCAACTGATCCTGAGGGAAGACGGTCTTGATGAGTGAGAAAATTAATGTCTCCAGCCTGGACTGTAGTGACTCCAGGGGTGATTCCTGTTAGATTCCCGGCCTGAGTCTGATCTAAAAGAAATGTGGCAAGTTGAAATCCAAAGCCTCGGCTTGTACCCGGTGGAACGAATTGTTCTCCCGTAATTACCAGTCCAAGTTCATAAGTTTGGCCAGGTATGTATGTGTCTGGCTTGTTTAGAAAGCTTACTGTGCCAAGCTCGTTCAATGAGCTTCCTCCCGAAATATCGTGGCAGAATTGATTGGCACAGGTGGCAGGATTTTCCAAGACGTTTCCCCCATCTGCTTCAAAAGGGATAGTTGTTCCATTTTTCTTGGCCGGAAGTATTGAGATGGTCAATACTAAGGCCGCAAATGCGACAAACAGACACTTGTTTTTCCCCATGGAATTTTTTCTTTTCGTATTGGCAAGTATTAGAATATTCTACCTCAATACGTATTTTTTCTGATTTTGTTTCAGCGGGGAGTTCAAAGATTTAGCAAAGCTTAATTTTAAAGATTAGAAGTCAGGGTTTCCGGATCGTGGATGGGGTTCTTAGTCGACCATCACGTATATACCACTGAAGATGCCCTACAATACCGCGGAGAATTTTTAAATCCCGTTCAGTTAAATCGGGTTGATTGAATATGCCGCGAATGCCATTCATGATGTGTTCAGGATTCGATTCACTAAGAAAACCGACTTCAATTAGGACTTTTTCGAGATCAAGATAGAAAGATTCCCGTTTGCCAATTAAGACCAGTTGTTTTTTCTTTTCACATTTTTTTAAACGGTGCTGGGATATAGCATAAAGAAAAATTGTGACTGCTTTGGATATGTTAAAGACTGGGTATTTAGGATTTGAGGGTATAGAGACACGAAATTGACAACGTGCGAGTTGTCGTTCGCTCAATCCAGATCGTTCTGGACCGAACACGATTCCAATGCGATTGTAAGGGGAATATTCATGAATTAGAAGGGCTGCTTGATTCGGAGAAAGAACCTCACTTCTTTGAAGTCGTTTTCGACCTGATGTAGTTCCAAACAAAATTTGCTCGTCGGAAATGGCCTCACTCAAACAACTAAAGCGACCAGATTTTTCTATAACATCAAAAGCTTTCCCAGCCATTTGTCTGCAGTCCTTGGTATCTACCTGACTTACGGAAACCAGCTTGAGGCATTG
The DNA here is from genome assembly GCA_964569605.1 of uncultured Acidobacteriota bacterium. GTDB lineage: Bacteria > Acidobacteriota > UBA6911 > RPQK01 > CBDAPI01 > CBDAPI01. The sequence continues at coordinate 61,688 of CAZMUJ010000091.1, read as the reverse complement.
AAATTCTAGGTTTTTCATGACTCGGGCAATTGATCCTATGTTCCCTGGATTAATAGTGTTGACAAGAATGACCGAAAGGTTGGATCGTTTCATGAAATCAGGATTTAATGTTGAGCACAAATTCCTAGGTTCTAGGTACAAGGATCGAGCCTTGATGATCTCACTTTACAGTAGGCTTTATACGAAGAAAATCAATTAGTTTTTTGGCTTTCTGAAACCTGTAGTTAATTTCCGGTGGTTGGGAGTCGTAGTCGTTTCCTAATGTATTCCTATATCTCCTAATTCTATACAAAAGTTTTCATGATGCCCATTTTAGAAAAAACCAAACCCGTAAGTAATTTTGGGAAAAAATCTGTTGATTTCTGTGGCATCATTAGTTTCTCGTCGGAGCACTGGCGAACCTGTTCTAGAGTTGTTGGACTGAGAAGGAAACCAAGCTGATAGGTTTGATTTTGAATCCCCTGGGCAAGCTTTTTGTAATCACGAAAATAGTCTATGTTGCTTTGGGTAGCCAATTCCTGGGCCCCGATGCCCAGAAGTGGTTCAAGGATACCAAGATGTAGAAGATTGACATCGAGTCCAGCTGAATGCTTAGGGAGATCTTTAAGAGGTGGGGCAACGCTACCTTTTCTCGGCTGTATTGACCAACACCGAAGAGACTTTCCAACGAGCATCCCAATAGTTCTCGGATTGCTTTGCAGGTTTGCTCGCAGTGAGTCTAGCGAAGGAAAAGATTTCACATCGAATTTTTTCTGTAGTCCTACTAAGAGCTTTTTTATGTCAAACTGAGCCAGGTTCCGTACAGCTCGATGTGTAGGGAGTATGCGAAGACCCGAACTCTCCATATTGAAAAGGGCTATCATCCTTTTGTCAAAGCTCTCCACTTCCTTAGGTCTCCATCCCTTTTCCTTACACTCTTTCATGAACTGGATAGCAGTTTCGAAACGGTGATGACCATCAGCGATATAAAAATTGAGAGGACCCAAAACTTTGTTGAGGCTTTTTTGTACACGCAGATCAGATATCTTCCATAAGCTGTGGCCGAATCCAAAGTCGTCACGGACGTCAACATCGGCAGGGTTTGCTTCTATGATTTCTTCTAAAAGCATATCAGTGAAATGCTTAGGCTCCTGGTAAAGAGCAAAAATTAGTCCGTCATTGGTTTCAGTTGCACGGAGTAAATGTAGTCGATCTTGGAGAGGCTCTAGCATGGTTTTTTCGTGGCCTTTGATTGAATCCTCGGATTTTTGAATTGATACCAGGCCAATGATTCCGATTCGGGTTAAGGGCTGGTTCTCCCAAGTGTAGGATTGTCTATAGACGTACAAACAGGGTTTGTCGTCTCGTAATAGGGCACCCTTACTAATCCAGTCATTTAGACTTTTTGCTGCAGCCCGATAATTTTTGTTTGCAATCAAGTGAGCTACATTGAAGGGATTTCGGTGCAGATACTCTTGGCGGAGCGAGTCCGAAATTTTGTCGTATGGTTGAGTTACCACTTGATCAAGCGGACCTACAACTTCAGGGTCAAAACGATAGCCTCGGAAAGCAAATAGTTTAGGCATGTATATAATTCATTGTGCCACTTGAAGACTGGCACTGACCAGGCCTGAAAGAGTCCGGATCACTGTAGCCACAATCGGAACATCACTTCTAATAAGGATGGACCCGTTTAGGGTTGAGGGGGCATCCGGAAATAGTTCTGGAACAAAAGAGGCCATGTGAGTTCCAGATTCCATGACAGTTTGAAAAACTCCGAAAAGTTCGTTTTCTGTAGAGACTAGTTGCATATCTACTGTTGCGATGGTCTCGCTTATGTTTGCTAAGGCAACCCCTGTATCGATGTTACCGAGCGAGGCGCGACCAACCGTCGCACTCTGAATAGTGGCAGGTCTGGCTCCAGCAATTCCTGCTTCTTGGATTGGCAAACCATCTTGATTCAGGATTTGGAATACAGCTGCAGTCTGAATGGGGACATTGGAGTAGATGATTGCATATCCTTGCATGATCTGGTCGGAGTTGCCTGGAGTGGAAAGTACTTTGGACCCTCCAGGAGCAATGGCAAAAGCAGTTAATGTCTCTTCCTGATTTGCAGGGCTGGCATCTGATACTCCTGACAAATCTAGATCTAGCTCGTTCCCTTCTGATGAAAAAAGTGCTATCTGTCCTTCTGCAGTGGAATTAGTTAGGTTGGTCACGACAATGATAGTACGAAGAGCGCCTCCTGGGAAAATTGCATCGCCAATTTGAGGAACATGATCTGAAAAATTGGGCTCATTTTCATAGGAAAAACTGAAATCGATGATTTGTTCTTCTAGTTCTGGGGAGTTGTACTGTATGGTCACCTTAGAAATTGAGGAATTGTTTTCAGCTCTTGCACCAAAGTATGTTCCGGCAGAGGGACTTATATTTGGCGAAATAAGCGTCCCCAAAATCTGGCCTCTTGCATCATAAGCCTTTAACTCTGCTGTCACGCCTTCACCTCCACCCGACAAATTGAAAATTGCTTCGGTGACTGGGTATTCGAAGTTAAAAATCATCAGTGTAGAAGGATGATCTTCTGTGGTGGGATCAGAGCAATTGCCGTTACGTAGAAAAGTCCCAACAGAACCAAGAATCACGACCTGATCAACAACCGGTGCCGCACTACCGTCATTTTCTATTCGAATGCCCCAGTTTTGGAAAAGGTGCTTAGCAGTTGAACATTTTGGGCCATTAGAAAAATCTAACTTTACCTGACCCGGTCCCAGCTCATCTTCACTATTTATTGGTGCAATTTCCCCTTTGGCATTACCCACTGAAAAAATGACTAACAGTAATATGCAAGCCGACTTGTAATACTTCATAGCTAACTTCCTGTGTTAATGTCTCTAACCGTTTATGCAGGAAAAATAGAAAAATCAGGAAGAGATGCTAACAGCATTTTTTAACAGAAATTGAAAGTTAAGGTCAATTTTTAATCCTTCTATTATAATCTGATTGGTGACGTCTCTTTATTCAAAGAAAAAAATGTTGCAATTCCAGAGAGATTTACAGTGATGAGAAAGACCCATTCCTCCTCAACAATACAAAAAAAAGATTCTGGACTTCTGTCAGGGAAACGGGCGATTGTGACCGGAGCTAGCCAGGGAATTGGTTTTTGTATAGCAAAAGCTCTTGTCTCAAAGAATGTTAATACCGTCATTTGTTCTCGTTCTAAAAAGCCCTTGAGTCAAGCTGCAGAGAAACTTACAAGAAGCAATAACCAGGTTTTCTGGAAAGTCTGTGATGTGGGTTATGCTGCGCAGGTCGAGGAATTAATCCGTTTTTCAGCCCAACAGATGGGAGGCATTGATATTCTGATTAATAATGCAGGAGTGGGCATCTTTCAACCCGTAAGTGAGATGACACCCGAAGAATGGCGCTTAGTGATGCGTACAAACCTAGATTCTCTTTTTTTTACTTGTCACTATACCGTGCCGATTATGCGCCGAAGTGGTGGAGGGATAATTGTCAATATAGGAAGTTTGGCAGGCAAGAACACCTTTACCCGAGGTGCTGCCTATTGTTCCTCTAAGTTTGGTCTCAAGGCTTTCAGTGAAGCTTTGATGCAAGAAGTCCGCTATGATGACATTAGAGTTTCATACGTCATGCCTGGCAGTGTAAACACTGAATTTTCTGGGACCTCTACTGAACATAATTCCTGGAAACTTTCTGCCGAGGACGTGGCAGGTGTCGTGATCGATATTTTGCAGAGAGATCCTCGTTGTTTAACGAGTCGCATCGAAATGCGTCCCTCAAAACCGCCCAAGTAAGTTTTGTTGCCATTTCAGAAGGCTACATTGATTTTAAAAGATCAAGGGTCGATTAAGACTTTTGGGGAGACGATAGTCTATCAGCTAATAGTTCCACTTTTGCTTGTTTGAAGCTCTAGCCTACTCCTGGGTGGCAGAACTGAGTCTGGTACTGTTTTAGCCAAAGATTTGTATCTGCTAAATGTCTTACTGATGTTACTAGAACAAAGTTAGGGTTAAAAGATGGACTCGTCTATTAGGCAACTATAAGCCTCGTTTTGATCTCGTTGTTTTACTTTTACGAGCTCTCTGAAAATCCTGGCCAGCTTTGTGTATCTCTTTTCGAAAGTCTGGGCCTTTCATCTCAATAATTTCGCACATTTCGAGTATTCGGGAGTATAGACGTTCGCCTATGCGATCAGAGAGTGTTGGTTCTCCAGTTACAGCTTTTGGTGCATTTTTTTCAGGAAGTTTCCAGTTGCTCGAAAAAATTGTCAATCGCTGGTTAGTATAACGATGATTGATGATCGTGTGGATTGTTTCTCGGACCCAGTCAGTGGGACGACCAGTCCCTAGGTCATCCCAGACAAGAAGATCAGCTCTTCTTAGAGGGCGTAACAATGCCTCCTCAGTTGCTATAGAGTTTTGGTTGTAACTGTACTGGAGACTCCTTAGCAATTCAGCCTCATCTACAAAACGTGCGTTGACATCATGTTCGGAGATTATTGCTTTTAGGATGGCAACCGATAGATGAGTTTTTCCAACGCCACAAGGTCCAATAAAAAGAAGTCCCCTATCTAAAACAGGAAAGGCATTGACGAACTCGATGGCTCTTAGCTGTGCAGTTCGAAGGCGGGGATCAGGAGTTGAAAAAGTTTCAAAGCCTTGTTCTGTATAGCGTGGTGGAATCGCTGAATTCTCGAGGCGGTGACGTGACTTGGATTTACTTCGACACTCTGGGCAAGCTACTACTGTCTCTAACCCGTTATCTTTTAATAGCAGCCAGCCGATTCCTTCGCAGTGGTGGCAGTTTGCCATGATAGTTTCTCTTGTTCAGTACTATTTTGATCTTTTTCTAGTTTTTTCGATTGCAGTTACTGTTTTTAATATAGCTTCAATTTTACTGTGATTAGCTCTATGGCGAAAGAGTTCTTCTTCTCCAAGTATAGCTATGGGTACGTCGTACTGATACTCTGTAAGAAGTTGGGGAGATTGAGAGATGTCAAACACTTTGATATCAAGCTTATAACGATTTTCAAACCTCTTTAAAACGTTTAGCGCCTCTTTACAGAGCGTACAATCCTGTCGAGTAAAAAATTTAATTTGAACGTTTGCCATATCTATTTTAAAATTTTCTAATGTTTGTAAGCTCTCGCTCCATTAGAGTTATTAGCGTGTTTTTATTTTGCGCTTCTCTAGGCATTCTGTCCATCCTTGACGGAGCTTCTCCTCCATTAGACCCAAATCCCCTCAGAGTTGGCGATGAGGCTCCGGACTTCAAATTGAAGGACCAGCATGGTGAAACGGTACAACTAAGTCGATTTCGCGGGAGCAAAAATGTTGTGATCGTCTTTTTCCCACTTGCCTTTACAGGTGGTTGACGGAAAGAGTTAACAAAGTATCAGGATGATATCGAATATTTCTCTAAGCACAATACTGAAATTCTGGCGGTCAGTGTGGACACTGGTCCTAGTCAGAAGAAATTTGCTGAAGAATTGGGGGCTCAGTATCGATTTCTGTCTGACTGGCCTGAACGTCAAGTAAGTCGCCTTTACGGTGTTCTTTTGAAACAAGGGTTTGCACAGAGAACCACCTTTTTAATCGACAAGAATGGGATCATTCGCCGAATCGATGTTGGCCAGAATGCAATGGATCTTGCGGGTGTCAAAACGGATTGCGCAGATCTGGGCTGATCCCTAACGAAAGGCTTTGTTGGAATTACTGTAGTCTCTATCGACTTTACCCTTGAGGGTAGAGGGTATCAACTCAGTAATAGTTAATAAGGAAGACATGAGTCGAAAATATCGTCAACAAGGATATATGAGTGAGGAGGGGGAAGGTAGTGCACAACAGAAAGGACAGCCACGTTTTTCTAGGGAAGGCCCTCGCTCACCGAAAATGACAAATTTTCAACAGATTTTCCGTTGTAAGAGTTGTGGGAAAGCTGTTCCTCCTAGTTTTGAAGAGATTCTGTCTGAGACCAATTGTCCTAACTGTCAATCCAGCTTACACACTTGTACTAACTGTGTATTTTTTGATCCAGCTGGACGCTTTGAGTGCACGAAGCCTATTACTAGACGTGTTACTCCGAAGGATTCTGCTAATAAATGTCGCTATTTTGAAGGTCGAACGACTGTTGAGAAACAGACTACTTCTAATTCTGAACATGAAGATCCAAGAGATGCTTTTGAGAGGCTTTTCAAATCTTGAGTGTTGCCACTTAGATTCGGTAGTTTAGATCTTATTTAACATCTGAAAAACACACACAACTCTCGCTATCTTAGCTATAAATAGTTCCAAATGTGCTCATTTTTAATGTTGTTGATTACGGCATTTCAAAAGATATTTACTCGATTATTCCAATACTCAGAAAAAGGCCAAGAAATAAATCTGAATCTATTTTCCCTTAGGTTTAATAGTCTCTCAGGACAGGAATTTCCTGATATAATATCCCTTTCATGTATGTGTGAGATTAGCAATTGTTAAACAAAGTGAATGTGGGAAATTCCCATTCAAATCAATAACAGTTTTAGACTATGAAAGCATTAGCCATCAATAACCATGGCACTCTTGACGACATTCAATTGATGGATATAGACCCACCTTCCATCAACAAAGATGAGGTTTTGGTTAGAACTCACGCAGTGTCGCTTAATCACTTAGATTTGTTTGTAGTGTCAGGTTTGCCCGGGATTAACCTGGAAATGCCTCATGTGTTGGGCAGTGATGGGGCTGGAGAAGTCGTTGAAATAGGATCAGATGTAGACAGCTTTTGCCCCGGAGACAAAGTGATGCTCAACCCCTGTATCTGGTGTGGAAAGTGTGAGTTTTGTCGTCAGGGAGAACAGAGTCTTTGCATACATCTCCGACTCAAGGGTGAGCATACAGCCGGAACTTTTGCCGAGTATTTTGTGGCTAGATCAACAAATCTGGCCAAAATTCCTGATGGAATTTCTTTCTCTCAAGCTGCTGCATTTTCTCTCGTTTACCAGACGGCTTGGAGACTTTTGATCTCTCGTGGCAAGCTTTGTCCAGGAGAAGATGTTTTTATTCATGGTATTGGCGGTGGTGTTGCGACAGCTGCTCTGGATATTGCGCGTTTAGCTGGTGCAAGAATCTTTGTGTCCTCGTCCAATGAAACCAAGCTAGAAAAAGCTCGGGGACTGGGAGCAACCTTTGCCTGGAATTATGAGGACGAAGATTTAACGAATCAGGTTCTTTCTATTACGCGGAGGAGGGGAGTTGATTTAGTGGTTGACAGTGTAGGGGATAAAACCTGGTTGCAGAGCCTCAAACTTGTGCGTAAAGGTGGAAGAATTGTAACTTGTGGTGCAACTACAGGCCCTAACCCAAAAACCGAGATCCGTCTGATCTTTTGGAAACAACTCTCTATTCTGGGAGGCACAATGAGCAATGTCTTGGAATACGATCGAATCGTGTCTCTTCTTGGATTGGGGCGCCTTAAACCAGTAATCGACCGTGTACTGCCTCTTGAAGAAGGAGGCGAGGCCTTTTCCTATTTGTCTAAGAGTCAACAGTTTGGCAAGGTAGTGTTGACGATATCCTAGAGTGTTTCTCCTTTAATACAATTGGATCTCAATGATCAGGCAGAATTCTTTTTTGGAGGTTAGGGTAAATAAAGTGGCTTAATGTCATCTCCTTTTCAGATTTCTCTAGGCCGGACTCTTCATTTTAGCCAGCACATTACTTAGGATTAATTTTCAGCTGGTGTAGAAATTTCTTATCTTGAGAAGAGAGATCTAGTTCGACTTTTGTTAAAAGGTTTTCTTCAGTATTCTCGTCTTTACATTTGTTGAACCCAATTGTGGCTTCTACCATCAGGAATACATCATAACCTTCTTCCTGTATTGTATTGATGACATCGTTGATCTGAGGAGCATCCTTAAGTACTTTATTAATGGTGACTTCCAGGGTTTTTTTATGTTTTCTTAGTTCCTTTTCATCCATTTGAAGTTCATCCTAAAGCTTTGCTAAGATTTCTAATTAATCTGGATTTTAGCCGGGCACTCATGATATCAGACATAGATCTTCGTTTCATCATTACAACAATGTCATGTAGGAGTGTGAGAGGGGCTGGCCAAGGTCAAGTTAGTGATCAAATGTTGATGAACTGAATCTTGAAAAACATTATGTCAGAGAATGGTAAGAAAAAATTAAAAAGAACTACTCATGCCGCCTATTGTCCTTCCAAAAGTTCACGGGACTATGAGGAGTCTCTTGGTGATCCAGGTTGCTATCCCTTTACACGCGGAATCCATTCGGAAATGTATGCTGACCGTCTCTGGACGATGCGGCAATATGCTGGATTTGGCACTGCAGAAGAATCGAATCGGCGTTACAAATATCTTTTGGAACAAGGGACCACTGGTCTCTCAGTTGCATTTGACTTGCCTACTCAAATTGGCTTTGATTCCGATCATCCACAGGCAGCAGGAGAAGTTGGAAGAGTTGGGGTAGCCATTGACAGTCTTCGTGATATGAACGTCCTATTCCAAGATATTCCACTTTCGGATGTGTCTACATCGATGACGATTAATTCTACTGCAGCCATACTTCTCTCCCTTTACCTTTGTGTTGCGGAAGCACAGGGGTGCACATTTGATCAGCTGAGAGGAACTGTTCAAAATGACATTTTAAAGGAGTATATAGCCAGAGGAACATACATCTTCCCACCTGAGCCATCTTTGAGACTTGTTACCGACCTCATAGCGTTTTGTCACCACAATGTTCCTTGTTGGAATACGATTTCCATAAGCGGCTATCATATTCGTGAAGCTGGTTCGACTGCGACTCAGGAAGTGGCGTTCACTCTTGCCAATGCAGAGACTTACGTAGAGGCTGCTTTGTCAGCGGGATTGAAAGTTGATGATTTTGCTCCAAAATTTTCTTTCTTTTTCAACAGTCATAGTGATCTCTTTGAGGAAGTAGCCAAGTTTAGAGCGGCTCGTCGGTTGTGGTCTCGATTAATGCGTGAGCGTTTTAAAGCTCAAAACCCAAAATCTTGGAGGCTCCGTTTTCACACTCAGACTGCCGGCAGTACCTTGACTTCTCGGCAGCCGGAGAACAACACAGTTAGGGTTGCTTATCAGGCTTTGTCTGCAGTGCTAGGGGGCACGCAATCACTGCACACAAACGCACGTGATGAGGCCCTAGCTCTTCCTACTGAGGTATCTGCGAAGCTGGCTCTCAGAACCCAGCAGGTTCTAGCATTCGAGACAGGAGTTCGTAGTGTGGCTGATCCTTTGGGAGGTAGTTGGTATGTCGAGCATTTGACCGATGAAATCGAGGGGAATGCCGCTGAATATATGTCGAAAATTAGGGAAATGGGAGGTGTTTTGAAGGCCATCGAAAACGGGTTTGTTCAAAAGGAAATTCAGGATTCCTCTTATCGATATCAAAAGTCGGTAGAGGCCCAAGAACGTGTGATTGTAGGAATAAACCGTTTTGAAGAACAGCCTAATTCCTCTGCTGATCTCATGAGGATAGATCCAGTTCTCGAAAAGAAACAGGTTCTCGATCTCAAGCATCTTAGGAAAGACCGTATTGAGGATAACGTTCAGAAATCTCTCGCAGCTATCCGAAGCTGTGCTAAGGGCAAGAAAAATGTCATGCCTGTGTTAATCCATGCAGTTAAGTCTTACGCCACGATTGGGGAAATTTCCGACGCGTTGAGAGATGTTTTTGGAGAGTTTAGGGAATCAGTTTTTTTCTAGGACTTCCAATAGATCAGTAATTGGTTAGTCCGCATTATCTTTGACGGAAAGATATGCAAATGGGGGTAAACTGAGAGCTAAGACAGAATCTCCTCCAGTAATTTCCCGAGCTCGACCCAAGGCTTGTTCGACTGAAGGAGCCCAAGAAACACCAAGCCTTTTGGCAATCTGATTGTCAGGAGGGCCTACCAAAATAACTTCGGATAGATACCTTAACGGATATGTAGCCCAGTACCAAACTGTGAAAGGATGGAATCCATGGTGTGCCCAGCCGTAACGATAGGCATTTTGTAATTCCGAATCATGGGCAAATTTCTCCTGAAACTGTTCCTGTATTTCAAAGGGGTCCTTGGTTACGGGCAGCACTTCTTCGAAAAAACGAGAATAAGCCACATGGTATTGAGGATGGAAGATCTCGTATACAGGATTTAGAATGATTACCACTCCACCTCTCTTTAGAAACGGTCTGTTATAAAACCAGTTGAAGACATATCCGAGGACATCACTGACGACCAAAACTGGATTGATTCGTGCGCCCACAGAATAGGGACTAAGATCAGGTAGGCCAAAAACTAACGTATCGTATTGCTTTTCCACTGGAATTTCTAGCTGTTTACGCAGCAGTTTGAGAGTCCTTTCATGAGCAGCATCGACTGATCCAACATTGATTTCTATGGGCGAATAGCTCGATTTTATGGAGCTGAAAATTTGAAATCGGACTGTTTCTGGTAGTAGTTTCATTGAAAGGGGTGTGGTTGCTTTAAGTGTTTTTTCAACAAAATTACAACGGTCAACAGGTTTGGAAAGAAATCGCACGTGTGCAGGGTAAGTCTGACTGTTCATTGCTGCTTCTAATACCATTATTTTTGTATGTTTCTGGACGATTCGGTTGATCCGTTCGATGGATTCATGCATGCAGGAGCGGTGGGGCTGCATGACATGAGGAGACTCCTTGGTCATAGCGGGAGAGTGATGACAGGCTATGGTCCGATATCCAGCTAGACCCACTGAAACACTCTTATGGCCTCCATTTAGAGGGATTTGGACCGAATCGACATAGATGACCAAATCACAATCGACAGCGGCACGACTAATTTCAACGATTTCCCCTTTTTCAGTTTCTCCGAGTTCAACTAAATCATCATGATCTTCCGCGTCAAAATTCTTGAGCTGGTCTGGGTAAAAAGTGTTCATGATCCGGTTGCCGAGCATATACATAAGTTCTTTTTTCTTCATCTTGCGGTGCAAAGCAATGGCACAACGCAACTCAATGTTGCTCTCGTTAACACCATAAGAGAAGAGTAGCTTGAGCAATGTTTCGATGACGAGCTGTCGAATATCTGGTCTGCGCATCGGTGGAAAGGGCTGACAGTTGTCGTCAAAAGCGATCAAAATTCGAGAGCTGGGACCAACCAGCTCTCGAAGAGGTTCCATTCCCATGGGGTTTTCAAAGGCTTGACCTACTATGGCAGGAATGTCATCAGTTTTCAGACCAGGAAGCGGAGGGTTCGGATAGAGCACGGTAGAGTTGTCTGGAAGATTAATATTGAGAAGATTGTTTCCCGAGTAAGTAAGAAATTTAATCATTGGTTGTATTCTTGTGGTTATACCCCTATTTTAACCACTTCTATGCCTCAGGTTCCAAGTTGTTGTATGCGGTTTTATAAAACAACTGTATGTCAATGGAAACCTGCCATCACATTTTTGATTTAGTTCAATGAATTACAGGAGTATTTTTTGTAGTAATTAGAAGAGAAGATATCCACTTGCAACAAGGAACTAGATTTCTGTTATCCTCGATTAATAAACTTTGGGAAAGAGACAACAGTCATGACGACAATCCTTCGAGTTCGAGTAGTTTCCTGTGATGCTAAGATTATAGGTTCCTTGGTGGGGGGGTGCCGAATCACGGTGCGTGATGTAGCAACAAAAGCATTGCTAGCAGAAGGCATTCAAGTAGGTGAATCAGGAGACACAAAGGCTATTATGCAGACTCCTCACAAACGTGGATCCATTGTTTATGACACACCGGGAGCAGCCTGTTTTGAAGTAGCTTTAGAGCTTGAGCAGCCCACCCTTGTCAAAATATCGGCAGAAGGCCCGCTTGCATTTCCTCATGCTTTGCAGAGTGCCACCAAAACCACATGGATGATTCCCGGCGAGGATGTTGTGGGGGAAGGGTTTGTTTTGGAACTAAACGGTTTTATTGTGGACATTCTTCAGCCCCATGCGGTGGATGTTCTGCATTCTAACGAAAAGGTTTACCTAGAAGCAGGAGTGAGGTTGCTTTGAGGTTGCCCCATAGAGCCCGGTGGGCTCTGGGATGCAGACAAGATTGTAGTTCGAGGTGTGGTTTTTCACAACAATAAACGGATTTCTGATCTATGTCTTAGTTACGCTGGAAGGACTAATGTTTTTTCAAGTCAATTTCAGTTGGGTCCTGTGCTGAGAGACTACGAGGTTTTGAGTATTCTGGTTACTGCCACTCAAACAGAGATAGCTAACCTCGGCGCCCACAAAATAACCGTCAAACTGACTCCATGAATCTTCAAGTTGGTGTACTGTTGTCGTGCCTGTGTTTACTGGTAACTGTCTTTAGAAGACGTCGAGCCTTTTTTACTAGTTAGTATACTGGGTCTTAGCTGCTTTCTGACATTTCATATTAAAGACTACAATATGAAGGTAGAAACATCGTCAGCTTTTAGCTCTGAGCCGTTCAAGTTCTAACAATAGGTCAAGCACTTGCCAAGAGGTTTAGTTGAACTGTTGTCGGGTAGCGTTTTAGCTTTCGGTTGATCATAAGATGAAGCTTTTTGTTCTCGGTATTGGAAAGGTTTTCCTTGGTATGATTCAGACTAATTTTACAAAGTGAAAGGTCCTCACTACAGGACACTGCCTGAATTTGAGATTTAAGCTGGTAAAATTGTTTCGAATAAAATCCCGAGAGTTCGTCGATGCACGAGTAGGAAGTTCGATGGATTGGACAAGGCCCTTTATGGCAGATAGCTTGCTGATGTTCGGGCGTTGAGTAGCCTTTGTGACGAGCCAAGCCATATCCTGGGTATTTTAGATCAAATTCATTCATCAGCCGATCGCGAAAAGATTTTGCCAAAATTGAAGCAGCAGCAATAGAGAAATGCCGTCGATCTCCACCAACAATGGCATTCTGAGAAATTTTCAGATCTGGTAGTTCTCTGGCATCAATTAGCAGATGGTCTGGCTTTACTGAAAGGTTCAGGACAGATCTCTGCATGGCTTTTAGGGAAGCCTGGTATACATTGATACGATCGATTTCCGCCACCTCAGAAATTCCAAATGCATAAGCGTCGGCATAGTGTTGTATTTTTCGGCTCAACATTTCCCGGGTTTTAGCGTTAAGTTTTTTAGAATCATCAATTCCTATTATTTTTACTCCGGGTTTGAAAATGACAGATGCTGCAACAACAGGTCCGGCAAGTGAACCGACCCCAGCCTCATCAACTCCAGCAACTATCCGTTTACCATCCTCTTTTAATTCAGTCTCAATTTGGAGTAGCTGTTTGAGTCGATGTTGTTCCCTTAATTTATTTTTCTTCCGTTTTTGTATGGACTGATAAGCTTTTTGTACCCCTCGACGTTTATCCTTGGACATTTGGGATAGTATGTAAGATGTGGGTGCCTTTCTCTCAGTAATATAATGTTTCTGGATTTTAGCAACCGAAAGCCTTCTATATTCTTTGCTCACAAGGAGGCCTCCAGCGGGAGAAGCTTTCCAAGATCCGATGGATCTACAACATTGGAAGAAGTTGAAAAGCTCGCTTTCCACAGCAGACATTCCATTTCATTTTTTGTTTCAATGACTCGAGCCATATTAAAATGTCATACCGATCCTAGGTTGGAAGGAGTTCCTAGCCAGACAGGAATGTTTACTGTTACCCATTTTCTAGTATTCAGCCCGTACACTGAAGGTATCTCTGTTTTGTTTAGTAGATTCTCATTCATTCCATGCGAAAAGAGCGTATCCTCAGGCATGATTCGGCAATTATAATTCTTTACGATGAAAACAAAGAAATTTACTTTTTTGCAGCGATCATACTTATCCGTAATCTGCCGACTGGCCTCGCTATTTGTTTGGTTAATTAACTGTACTACCCGAATACATGTGCAGGGTCTAGACATTCTTGAGAAAGAAGCTTCAGAAGGTGGAATCATTTTTACTTTTTGGCACAATCAGATCTTCAGCTGGAGTTATATAGCTCGATTTCGGGCAATTGTAGTCATAATCAGTCGACATTTTGATGGAGAGTATGCTGCGAGAATGATTGAACTTCTTGGTTTTCGTGCTGTGCGAGGATCTAGTAGTTTGGGTGGTGCGTCTGCTCTTCTCAAATTAAAATCACAGCTGCAGCAGGACAGAGATGTTGCTTTCACAGTTGACGGTCCTCGTGGTCCAATTTATAGGGTTAAAGTAGGTCCTCTGTGGTTGTCTGGAAATACTGGGAAACCCATTATACCAGTGCACGTAGAGCCTAGAAATTACTGGAGTTTAAAGAGTTGGGATAGATTTAGGATCCCCAAACCATTTACCCGTGTCTTTGTCAAATTTGGCGATCCTCTCCAGGTTCCAAACAAATCTGATCCTCAGAATTGGATGACCCAATTCCAAGAGGGAATGGACAAATTAAGAACTGCTGCTGAAAATTTCGAATGGGGTACGTTTGAGTCAAATTGGGACGTTTCCAGGAACAGTAGCTATCGCTATCGGAAATAGGATAAAAACTACATTGAAAAACTATGCCATACCGAATTTAAATGTTTAGTTTCCCTTGTATATTTTGCTTCTAATTTAACGGAAAATCCTTACTTGATATGCACTTTTCCATATTTTTACTATCGTTACACTGCTACCTTCATTCACCAGTTTATTTTCTAAGTCGTCTCTTCTTTAAAATCAGAAACACAATGTCTTGTGAAGGTTCTATTGAGAGACAGATGGAGGCATGGTTTCCAAATGGAGGACTTCTGCCTTAAGGTTTCCACAGGAACGTGCCAGAAGTGCGATGGAGTTTAGAATAAAAGAAATGTATTTCCTGTGTTTTTTATCAAAAAATATAACCCCGCCATCTTGATCTAGATGACTTCGATTTCCTACGATTTGAGCTGGACTAAGATAAATACAAGCCGATTCCATTTCTCCACAGGATTTGAGCGATTCTAATTGACTCAAGTCAACCTCTACGGAGCGAAATTGGGAAAAGCCATTGAAAAGAGAAACGTCTCTGTCTACAAAAAGATAGCAGTCCTTCACATTCAATTTCTGAACAATTGTTCCATGGAGAAAAGACTTATAGGTCCGAACTTTATTTTTGAGATCCTTTATTACTGACTTCATTTGAGGGTTGTCTCGGTTTAGTAAGAAGAATAAAAATCCATTTTCAACTATCCAGTCCCCTTTCAGGTTATGGGCACGCATACCTGTAATCAGATTGGAATCATCCAAATTTAGTTCGAAAAGACCTTTTCTATCTGTCCGAATTTTAATGAGTTGTTTCTCTGTTTCTACGGTGATCCAACAGTAAGCACAAGGACTACCATCTTGATAGTCGGCACGGCCCGGAATTTCCGACAAGAGAGTTTTGTTAGACAAAGCTACAATTAATAAAATGAAGGAGAAAACTAAAGGCATGTAGAGAGTCAGTGTAATGTTTGAAAACTTTGGTACATAAGGAGTTTACCCTGTTTTCCTCAAAAAAAGTTTACGCTTGATTGTTCAAATCCGATAGATCAAAACAGCGTTGTCATAAAAAAACTTTTTCTGAAAAGTCAGTGATTTCCCTTTAACGATCCATTTCAAGACATCCACCCACTTGTTATAGGATCCAGTTTGCGTACACATTGGCCAATCACTGCCGAAGCAAACTCGATTTTCTCCGAAGCTATCGAGACAAAATAAAACCACATCCTTTAAGTGATCAGATTTCCAGGGCAGATCCATTTTTTCTACAAGACCAGAGATCTTACAGAAGACATTTTCTTGTCCAGATAGCTCTCGGATCCCTTGTTCCCAGGATGCTTGAAGTTTTTCATTTTGTGAATTGACAGGCATATTTCCGCAATGGTCGACAATAAATCGTGTTTTGGGACATGAATCTACTAATTGAGCTGCATCCATTAGCTCATCTGGACGCATGCAGAGATCAAAGCTTAGATTTAGCTCTCCCAGCAGTTGGCAACCTTTAATGAAATCCTTTTCAAGGCACATTCCTCGAGGCCTATCCGAGTCGTTTAAAACCGTCCGAACCCCTTTTATAAAGGGAATGCTGGCCATTGTCTCAACATACTTGTGAAAATCTGGAGAGTGAGGATATCCTCCGATGATGGCTGCTTTAAGGGTATTTTCATAGCCCTGAAAAAGATCTAGAATGTACTCGACTTCCTTTGTCTGATCTTCCTCGATCACATTAACTTCCACGTAGATTGAAGCAATCACATGTTGGTCTTCAATCACCTTTAGATATTCATCCATGAGGAAATTTTTGTTTAAAACAAGTTCGGGATTAAGGTTAGTTGCCTTTTGGAGCCAGGGTAATCGTAGTAATTTTAAATCCCAGAGATGCTGATGGGTGTCAAAAATTGGGAGGGAATTAGTTTTTATGTCTGTGTTTTCCAAAGTCACCTCTATTTGACTCTATCTTTCTTGATTATGTTTTATTAAATTGTGAAAAAAGTTAATTAAAAAAGAAAAACAAAACTTTCTAGACTTTACTTAGGGTTATTTCCATATGAACTGATTTCCCCTGGTATTTTATCAAGTGCCTTGGAAAACATTTGAGAAAGTTTGCAACCAGGGGTGTTCTTACATAGTCGTAAGGCCACCATCAACAAGGATAACAGAACCTGTAGTGAAGGAGGACTCATCACTAGCTATGTGTAAAACCGTTTGGGCAATCTCAAGAGGTTCAGCGAGACGACCTAATGGATGCATGGACTTTAAAGCAAGCAATCTCTCCTTGGAAAGAGTGTCGAGCATAGGTGAGTTGAAAGCGCCTGGACAGACTGCATTGACTCGAATGCCTGCTATTGCATGATCCAGAGCCATACAGCGTACCAAGCCGATGACCCCATGTTTGGATACGTTATAGGCAACTTGGTTCTTCTGTCCAATCACCCCAGAAGCAGATGCAATGCAGACAATCGACCCTCCACCTTGCTGTTTCATATGAGGTATTGCAGCTCGAGAGCAGAGATACGCTCCTTTGAGATTGACATTCATCACCAGATCCCAATCTGTTTCTTCGGTATCAAGAACGGTTCCTGAGAAGGCAATTCCGGCGTTGTTGACCAACACGTCAACGCGGCCAAAATGCTCAACGGAGTCATCTATTAAACGCTTAGTATCTTTGACTATTGTAATATCTGCTCGAAGAGGCAGGGCGAAACCGCCTTCAGATACAATACTTTCTGCAACTTTTTCTGCTGCTTCTTTATTGATATCAGCCACTATGACCTTCGCTCCTTCACTCCCAAACAATTGGGCAATGGATTTCCCTAGCCCCTTACCGGCTCCAGTAATCACGGTGACAGAATCTTTTAACCGATTCATATTGTTTTCCTATTCCGTATGTATTTCACTAAATGATAATCGTCTGAGCAATAGATTTCCCTATCAAAGATTCGGCACTTTCTCAAGAACTTGGCTTATGGTTTGTTGAGACACCCTGAACCTTTTTGTCTGCCCTTAGCTTTTGATAACCTCAGTTTGTGCGATTCTCTGGTAATGATCGGTTTGAGTAGTAGATTAATATAATCTATGCAGACAGACTATAGTTACGGAAAAACTTGAGACTCAGTATAAGCTAGAGACGATTATGTGAACTGAACCAAAATTCTATTATTCTTTGATGTATATACTGATTCCAGGGGAGGATTCCTCCTGGATTTGGGTTGGTCGAAGGGTGCTCAGATTCCCAGCCGGTTGGTTGGACCTTGGCTAGCCATATCAAGTTACTTGAAAGAGAACCTCATGCCACCCGTAGTACGAGATCTTTTCAGACTAGATAATTCAAGCTGAAGCACTCAATTATCTAAAAATATTCAGGAAAATAAATAGCTAAGAAAAAAGAATATCTAATTACACTTGTGTTGTAATAATAGTCCTTTACAAGAGATATATCCATTTTTGGTCAGTAGGCTAAATACTTATGAATAGTGATGAAAAAGTATCCTCAAGTGGATTAGATATTTCGAATCCCGCCAAGTTAAAGCGTGCGTTAGGACTTAAGATGGGGTTGGCTGTTGTAGTGGGGAATGTTATCGGTTCAGGTATTTTCCTGAAACCAGGGGCTATTGCTGCAGAGTCTGGTCAATTTGGGCTTATCATTTCCGTTTGGTTGTTAGGTGGAGGGCTCTGTATTTTGGGAGCATTATGTATTGCTGAACTGGCAACGATGTTCCCACGTGCAGGGGGGATTTATGTCTATCTACGTGAGGCCTATGGTCAGCCAGTGGCCTTTCTATTCGGCTGGATGGAATTCTCTTTAAGTCGTCCAGCATCGCTCGGTGCTCTCTCCGCAGCCTTTGTTGGTTCTCTTTCTTTGGCACTTGGGTGGAAGACTTCTCAATTCGCAGAAGTGGTATTGGTTTTGATTCTAATCGGAGTGATGGCTTGGGTGAATATAATCGGCGTCATCTGGGGAGGGAGAGTTCAAATGGTCACTACGCTGATAAAAGGCGCCTCTTTGAGCTTAATGGCGGCACTTCCTATCTTATTTTATTCCGTTACTGGTGTGGGTATCGAGTTAACAAATTATACTTCGACGGTGATCCCAAGAGAATCAGGATTGTTTTCACAGGTTAGTGCGGTTCTTTTGGCTGTAATGTGGGCTTACAATGGCTGGCATGGGATTACGCCACTTACTGAAGAGGTCCGTGACCCTCAACGTGTTATCCCGCGCGCCCTCTTTGGTGGTATAGGAATCCTGATTTTCTTGTACATATCAGCCAATCTTGCCTATCACGGAGTGATGACTATGGGAGAAATGAAAGTGGCGGGTGATCATGTTGCAGAAGAAATGATGAGGAAGCTTATGGGTCCTTTTGGCCTCACTCTTATGTCAGGAGTCATTATGTGTAGCACTTTGGGGGCTATGAATTCAACTCTATTACAGGCGCCTCGAGTTACTTTTGCTATGGGGAGAGACGGATCATTTTTTAGTGCATTGGGTGAAGTACACATAAAGTATAGGACTCCAGCAGTTGCGATTTTGTTTAAGTCGATTTTGGGAATGATTTTGGTGTTGATTGTGGTATTAGCCAAGAGGTTTGTCCGGGGTGTTAATATCGAATCCTACCATTCGAGAATGCCTTCCCTAATTATCGAGAGTCTTCAGAATGATTCCATTTTTTCTTTGTTGACAAATTTAGTGATTTTTTCTGCGAGCATTTTCTGGGTTCTGGCAGTTCTGGCAGTGATTGTATTGAGATATCGTCGTCCAAAACAGACGCGTTCGTTTAAAACTCCAGGATATCCCTTAGTACCTGTAACTTTTTTGTTGGTTTATGTTTGGTTTCTGTTCCAGGTGTTTGCCGACAAACCACTTGAATCTCTTACTGGAATCCTATTGATCATTGTGGGAATTCCTATCTATTATGCTTACCAAAGGACCAAGAGAAAGACTCAAGGTTGATAACAGCCACACCGGTTTTCGCGCTAAAGAGTAGGTGTCACGGGAAGACCTTGGATTCACTTCCTGTGTTCCAACAACTCATTGATTGAAAACCGTTCGAAGACAAGCTGGGATTGACTACCTTCATAAACGATTCCTATGTGGGAATTTCCGATTTGTGTCATGCTCGGATAGCCATTTCCGAAGCCTTCATCCAGAAGTATTCGAGACTCATAGGGCCAAGTCTCTCCCTCGTCAAAGCTCATATGAATAGTGTGATGTTTTCGACTTGTTTGAGAATGTGGATTAGCAAACAACAAGATTTTTTGGAGATACCCGTTGTTCATATAATTGAAGAGTAGCAGGCTGCCATTGCAATGAGGTTCTATCAAGGTATTGCGATGGGTATTATGTGGATTCCAGGTCTGGCCTAAGTTTTTGGTGACCCAAACCGATCGAAACTTAATGCCACTTTCCCTATCTGTTCGAGCATTGAGTAAGATAGATCCATCAGCCAATTGAACAGCCTGACTTTCGGTATTTCCAATCGCTGTTGATGGTGCCACAGTCCAGGTATTACCATGGTCTCGACTGATGATGAGGGTTGAAAAGTGACGGTCTTTTTCGTCACGACCCTGGCCAGGCATAATTAACGTTCCATCATTCAAAGTCAATCCTGCTTGTGGAGATGGAGCTAAGAGAATCCACTCAGGATGTTTTAGTTGTTGGGTCATGTTTTCTGGTTGAGTCCAGGTCAAACCGTCATCCCTGGATCTCACCATTAAAAACTGAGCTCTTTTCCCAATTTCGTGACCTGATTCGGATCCGTCTTTACCCCACTGGTGCTTTCCAGATTTCCCCCACATCCACACTGCTGCACAGAAAATTTCACCTGTGTTTTGATCCACCACAATTCCGGGATCACTGCAACCATTTAGTGCCTGGGGAAGGCCACCGTATTCTCCCATATCCATGATAACTTTCACCGGTTCCCATGTTTGTCCACTGTCGGTACTTCGACTCAAACCAATGTCAATATCTTCCTGCAAGTCTCTGCTCATTCGTCTCCGTAAGTCGTACACACAGAGAAGAGTTCCATTTGGAGTCGTAGTAAGTGCCGGAATTCGAGATGTATGAACTCCGTCTTGATAATGTTTGCGGAGTGCTACGCCTATGCGCTTGCGAATACCAGGTGTGGAATCTCGTGTTGTTATAGTTCCGCTTGATGTTTGGATTTCTATACAGTGGGCATCAACTTTGTTAGACAAATTAGCCCCTGTTCTGATTCGGCAAGAAAGCCAGAACACATGGGTTCCCTTTTGAAGTTGTTGTTGATTCTCAAAGGTTAGTTTCCAGGCAGGCTTCAAAAGATTCCCATATGGTTTACCAACCAGTTTTGTGAGAACTGCATGACGATCTCCAACAAACCTGCCACTTCGAATGGAATCGAGTTCCTTGGGTTCACTTTCTTCTGAGTAGAACAATTGCAAGGACTCTAAATCCGACAAATCGCCCGTACCATGAAGTGAAAAAGTAAACGAGTTAACCTGGATTTTGTCTTGTTCCACCTCAAGAACAAGTTGGAGTAATGGATTGTAATCATTCCCGATAAGTACAGGATGAACACGTTGTGACGCGGTTGCTTTAACTTGTGTCACAGAGGAAATGAAGTTCTTGTTGAATCCGAGGTTTGAGATAATGAGTATTGCCGAAAAAAGAGCCTTCGTCTTCAACAAATATTTAACCAAAATGATTTTACTGCCAACCTGGGTTGGAGTTTCCGGTAAATCTGAAGTCAGGTTTTAAGTTGTAGAAAATACCAAACATTAATTGCTGGACTAAGAAGTTACAGGGTTATATTGAGTCATGAGATTATTTGAGGGTTGACCTATGGGATTATGTTTGTAGTGGTCGTGCCCTCGAACCCAGTATGCCTTAAAAGAAGGCCAGATAGAAAGGTCGCATTTAACTTCGCCTGAGGAATATCGGATGGTCAGTCCACAACGAAGCCGTCCAGAGTTGTTAGCACTAGAACTGTGCACGATATTGTCGTCATGCAGGCTAAACTGCCCGGCTTTGAGGTTAAGAGAAACTGCATCGGTTGTTCGGAACGTTCCTGTTTCCAGTTCCATATCGAGCACGTCTGTGTTCCTGCCACTTTTCTTATGCTTCAGCCGTCCTTTTAAATGTGTTCTGGGGACAACCATCATGGCTCCATTTTTCTCATCGCTATCCGAAAAGGCAAGCCAGGCAGTCACTGCTTTGTGGGGTCTCAGCGGCCAATAGAAGGCATCTTGGTGCCAGGGTGTTGTGCTTCCATCACCAGGGTCCTTGCTGAAGAACTGTGTTCCCCATACGTAGAAATCGGGTCCAAGAATAGCTTCTACAGCATCCAAGATTGGGGGGTGTGCGCAAAGCTCCCAAAGTTCTCTATCCTGTCCATGCCACCAGTCCATTTTTTGGGT
Source organism: uncultured Acidobacteriota bacterium (assembly GCA_964569605.1). Classification (GTDB taxonomy): domain Bacteria; phylum Acidobacteriota; class UBA6911; order RPQK01; family CBDAPI01; genus CBDAPI01. The sequence continues at coordinate 39,852 of CAZMUJ010000091.1, read as the reverse complement.
GGACATTTCGGGGGGGAGCAACTTGCGAAGACGCCAGTAGAGATTGAGCAAGCGTTCCTCTTCCTCGGCGCTGAAAGCGGTCAGTGGTGCTAGGTAGCCTTTTCGCTTAAATTGTTCGACATTGATGAATTGATTTTGCTTACTACTACTTATTTCCTTTGCCATATGGTTACCACTTGTTTGCCATGAAAATTAGTAGTCTTAATAGACTCTTCAAAGCTATCTCAAGTTGTCTTTTCCATAAAGATTCTCATTTACAGGAATTAATGCTAGTCCCAAAGTCCCATTGCAATAATGTCTTGAACATTCGATTGGTTTACAGGGCTAGCCTCCATAAAGTAGGTCCTAAAAGACTCTGTTTGTTTGCCTTCGAGAATGTTCAACGCTGTATCCACTGCTAGACGGCATTCTTCTCTGGGGTCTTGAAGAATAGTAGCGTCCATCCAACCTTCTTTGACCAGGTGTAGCCCGTCTTCCTGAGCTCCAATGCTGATCACAGTTGGCTTGTTGTTCAGAGTATAGCCAGCGGCCCGTAAGGCATTAACGGCCCCGGTAGCCATGTTGTCGTCCTGAGCATAGACAATGTCGATTGCATGTCCGTACTTAGTAATGAAATCTGACATTACACGCTGGGCATTCTCTCTCATCCATAAGGCGGTCTGAGAATCTAGAATCTGGATTTTAGGATTTTCGTGTGCAAGCGTATCAATAAAACCCTTTTCCCGGTCATGAGTGGGGGAGTAGCCTGGTGTTCCAGTAATAATGACTGCTTTTCCCTCAGGTTTTAGGCGTCCAGCGACTCGGGCAGCTGCGACTCCTTGATTATAATATTCTGGTCCGGTGTAAGCACGGACTCCAAGACTTTCAGGAGAGTCTACATTGGAATTGAAACAGATAACCGGCATGCCTGATTCTATTGCCTTTTTCAGGGCTGCACGGGTTCCCTTTAAGTCCACCACGTTCACTAAGAGAGCATGGACTTTTCGTTGGACAAGAGACGAGATATTAAAGGCTTCTCGCTGGATATCTAGTTGAGCATCAAGAAGTAGCAAATGAATCCCCTTTTCCTGAGCGTACTTCTTGAATTGTCGAACTGCTGCTGAAGCATATGGAGAAGTGAATGTCGACATGGAAATTCCTAGGCTAACGGTATTTGGATCCTGTTTCTGGTTTTGACAGGATGACGTGAAATAAACCGTGGTTAGAACAAGTAGAGGAATTAATCGTTTCAAAAAACAGGGATTCATGATTCCAATCTCTTCAATTGACGCTGTATTGTGAAGTTATTATATCGTACGTACAAAACATCGAATACTACGACTCCAATAAGAACCAATGCTCTGAAAAACCTCTGATAATAATCGGAAACCTCTAGAAAAACTGTGACATTTTCCAATAGCCCAAGCAGGAGGACCCCTTGTACTACTCCGCCTACTGTTCCAGTTCCTCCGCTGAGATGGACACCACCAATTACGATGGCAGCAATTACCACTAGGGCTATGTTTTCCCCAAATACTGCCGAAGCTGAGTTAAGTCTACTGGCTAAAACGACACCGGAGAAAGCAGCTATTGTGCCAGTGATGACAAAGAAAATTAACTTTTGTCTCCCAACTGGAATCCCCATTAGATGACAAGCTTCCGGAGAGCCTCCAATAGCATAGGCGTGTTTTCCCAACAGGGTAAAACGAGAGATAAACCAGATGATCACACTTAGAGCAAAAAAATAGAGAACAGGTAAAGGAAGACCCCACCAGGTCTCTGAACTGAACCGGTGAAACGTAGCCGATTCCGTCGCGATAGAACGCATGTCAGTCAGAGCAAAAGCTAATCCCTGAAAGATAACCATACTTCCAAGGGTTGCAATGAAGGAATTGATGCCGAGACGAACAACCAGTAAACCATTAAATGCACCAGTTCCCATGCCGATACCAGTGCCAAGGACTATGGCCCAAGGAGCCCCAACATAATCAATTAGATGGATAGAAATCACTCCAGCTAGGACAACTACGGAACCAATTGAAATATCAAATTCTCTGGAAATCATGAGAAGAGTCATGCCTACTGCAAGCATTCCATTGATAGAAATGTAGGACAGCAGATTAATCAGGTTTCCTGGGCCGACAAAAGAAGGGGAGTACACAGCCATAAAGAGGAGAATAGTAACTAGGACGAGCAACAATCTGCTGTTGGAAAGTCCTTTTTTCCAGTAATTTGGATCAGATTTTTGAGTCATTGAATAGTGACCTGGTAACTTTCACACTACTTAACTGCCGAATCATTTGATTGCTGTAAATGATACTGAGAATAAAGACCAGCCCACGAATCATCTGCTGATACTTGTATTCCACCCCCAGTAACACCATGCTGTTGTCGAGTACAGCTAGCACCACTACAGCAATTACCACGTTAAGAATTGAACCGACGCCCCCGTTGAGACTGACCCCACTAAGCAGAACCGCTGTGAGAACAATGATGAGATATTGTCGGCCTTCGGTGGGGCGGACTCCCACTAGACGGCTGCTTAAGAGAATGCCGGCAACAGCAACCAAGAGTCCCATTAAGATAAATGCAACCAGATAAATCCGATCAGCGTTTACACCAGAGAGGCGCAATCCCTGGGCATTGGAACCGTGTGCGTACAGGTGTTTACCGATCAAGCTGTATCGGGCTATAAACCAGGTAATACCAGCCATTGAAAAAAAAAGCCATATAGGGAAAGGGACCCCAGCCAGCTGACCGTTTCCTATCTTGTGAAAAAGATCTCCTCGGATTCCCTGGACCAGTTGCCCGCCGGTAAGGATTAATAGAACAGCAGAAAATAGCCATTGAGTTCCTAGCGTAGTAATAAGCGGATTGACCTTGATTTTTGCTACGAGTAGGCCGTTGAATCCACCCAGGGTTGCGCCAAGAAAAAGTGTTCCTATTATGGCGGTCCAAAAGCCTTGTGGCTGAAGCCAGGTTGCCAATATTGCACAGCAGCCCAGTATAGAACCGAAGGATAGGTCAATGCCTCCAGAGATAATAACCAGGGCAACTCCAAGTGAGACTATGCCGGTTATGGAAAGATTGTTTAGGATGTTGGCCCAGTTGGCCAGCGTTAAAAACCTGTCACTAAGAAACACCATGGCCAGACAAATAAGGACAAGTAGGCCCAGAATAGAATGGTTCATCCAGATTTGGAAAAACCTTTGGGTGATGAACCGCATAGTTCTTAGTGTTCCTCATCTCCCTTGACTATGTGCTGGACGACCTTTTCCACACTGGTGTCTTCTTTGGCCACATCTTCAATTTTCCTTCCGCGACGGAGTACCACTATTCGGTCGGCCGTGGAGAAAATGTCATCCATCCTATGACTTATTATGATTACAGACACTCCCTTGGATCGGAGTTTTAGGATTAATTCCAGGACTTTATGGGTTTCATTGACAGAGATATTGGAAGTGGGCTCATCAAGAATAACCAGTTTAGCTTCAAAAAAAACTGCCCGGGCGATGGCAATAGATTGTTGTTGTCCCCCAGAAAGGACATTTGTTTTCTCAGTGACCGAGTCCACATTGATCATGAGTTTTTCCAGGAAAGCCCGTGATCGTTCTCGCATAGTTTTTCGGTCCAATAGCCACTTAACTTCATATTTCCCAAAGAGCTTTTTGAATATCTCTCGTCCTAAAAATAGGTTGTCGGCTACGTCAAGATCGGGCACTAGAGCTGGATCCTGAATCTGAAAAACCATTTCTATTCCAGCATCACGGGCATATTGTGGACTATGGAATACTACAGGGTGACCTTCAACCAGTAGTTTTCCTTTGGTAGGAAGGTGGACCCCGGATATAATCTTCATTAAGGTAGACTTGCCTGCCGCATTGTCCCCCACCAGCCCGATTACTTCCCCCCGAGCAACGGACAAGGAGACATTGTTGATTGCGCAGATTCCTCCAAAATACTTAGAGATATTCTGGAGCTCAATTAAGGGAGGCATAATTTATTTTTAGGGGATAGGAACCCCGGCATCAGAGGCAATGGTTCCTATCTTATGCCAGGTGTCGTCCTCGACGGGAATCCCGTTAGATGATCGAAGCTCAAACATACGACACTCTGGTTCGCCGGGCAGCAAAACCTCTGAGAAACCGTCTTGCACTTGGCTTGATTTTACCCAGGCACCAAACCGGGAGCATTCTTCTCCAAAAAATTTCTGTCCAGAGAACTTTTTTGGGTCGAGAAACAGAGCAAACCACCCATTTGCAACTTGGGGTTCGTCTGGGCGGCTGCAACTTCCTCCAGTCAAAGCGCCAGCAAGGATTTCTGCAAAGACGGACAGTGCAAAGCCCTTGTGTTGGGCCATGGTCATTAAGGCGCCGGGAGGATCTCCATAAAATTCTTCAGGTTGCGTTGAGGGTTGTCCCTCTGAATTTAGAAATAGTCCAGGTGAAACTTGTTCTCCCCGCGCCCGAGCTATTTTTAGTTTTCCTTCGGCAGTGGTTGAAGTAGCGAAATCCATGATGATTGCTTCTCTACCCTCAATCGGTGCCCCTGCTGCAACAGGATTGGCACCCAGTCGGCGCTCGCGGCCGCCGAAGGGAGCTACAATAACTCCACCACCATGAGTGTTAGTAAAAGAAAAATGAACTAGACCAGCTTCTGCTGCGAGTTCGGCAAATTCACCAAGTCTGCCCAGGTGACCGGAACGCCGTAGGGTCAAAATACAGGCTCCTCTGTCTACTGTTTTTTCAATAGCTTTATATGTAGCTTGTCTACCAATATATTGCCCGAACCCGTAATGACCATCCATCATCAGGATGGATCCGTCTTCGAGAAGTACTTCTAATTCTGCTTTTGGATTAATCCATCCACGAGACAGCCAATCCACATATGTCATCATGCGTATTATGCCGTGAGAGTCGTGTCCTTTCAGATTACTGAGAACAAGAGATGTAGCTACTACTTGAGCAACAGGACTTGGGACATTATGGGCTTCAAAAATGTTTTGGATAAACGGTGTTAGAACCTTAGCGTCAATAGTAGGCATTTCTATCCTTGTTTAAGAACTGAACTTGATTAATAAAAAGGTTTACAAATTACGCCTCCAAAAACTGGATGTAGTGGTTTGCAGTCACTAAGTTTTTACACGCGAATTTTGTTATTAATCCAACTCCTTAGTTTCTGTTTGAGATGTATTTTAGACATCTAGATTAATTGAAGTCGATTTTTACTTCAATTTCTAATTTGCGTAAGAAGTCACTGTTTAGGAAGCTAGGAGAGTTGTACGCAAGTGTTGTATGTCGACTAGCTAAGTTCTACACATTTAAAGGTAGACTATTGGGGGTACTCTGTTTAAATTTTGTTAGAATTGAAAAAATGATTGACAAGTATTAATTGGAGGCATTTTACTTACATGTTTCTACTGTGTTTAGTTGTACAGTTTTTAACTGAGTTCAAAAATAATGACACAAGGTAAGACAAATTTTTCCTTATCGAGAAAGATTACCAATCTTGGCACGGAAAATGCCTTTAAGTTAGGTGAAGATATAGGGATTTGCCAGGCTCGTGGGCTAGATGTCATCAAGTTCAATATTGGTGAACCGGACTTCGATAGTGTTGAACAAATCAATCAGGTCGCAATCGACGAAATCAAGGCTAGCAACTCACACTATTGTGATCCCGCAGGAATCGAATCTCTGCGGAAGACAATTGCTAGCTATATCACCGAGACTCGTGGAGTTACGGTGGATCCTTCCCGGATTGTCATACTCCCCGGTGCCAAACCTGCAATCAGCTATACGATGATGACTTATCTTGACCCAGGGGACGAAGTGATCTATCCGAGCCCGGGCTTTCCCATCTATGAATCTTGGGTGGAGTACCTCGGCCTTACACCAGTACCCTTAATGGTAGGCGAAGAGAAGGGTTTTTCATTCGGAGCTGAGGACTTGAAAAATTTGATTACTGAACGTACAAAGCTCATCATCCTCTGTTCACCGTCTAATCCCACTGGTGGCGTACTCTCTAAAAGAGAAATAAGTGAAATCGCTACGACAATCCGCCAAAAATGTCGTCCAGATGTTCGGGTGTTCGCCGACGAAATTTACGAGAGCATCCTTTTTGACGGTCAGGTCCATCAGAGCATTATTGAAGAAGAAGGGATGGAGGAGATCACCGTTTTGTCTAGTGGCTTTTCTAAGAGTTTCGCAATGACCGGATGGCGCCTAGGTTGGGTATTGTTACCTACTCCTGAAGAAGCTGCAATTTTCAAACAATTAAACATAAATTTAGTCTCCTGTGTGCCCCCATTTATACAGGAAGCCGGTCGGGAGGCATTGGAAAATCCCAAAACACAGCTGTTTATTAAAGCCATGGTTAAAGAGTTTGAGCGTCGGAGAAACTGGATTGTTCCGGCATTGAATGGAATAGAGGGTGTGAAGTGTCAGATGCCAAAAGGTGCTTTTTATGTTTTTCCCAATATTGAAAATGTCTGTAAGTCTTTGGGAATCATGCATACTTATGCGTCTATGACGCCGGAAATGAAGTCTCGTACTAGTCCTTCTGGTATGTTTCAGATGTTCTTGCTTTACCGTTATGGAATTGCGACCCTGGATCGTAACTCTTTCGGTTCCATAGGAACGGAGGGGCAGCATTTTATTCGACTTTCCATTGCCACAAAAATGAGAGACTGTCAAAGAGGGTTACGACGGATCCAAAGTGCTGCCACTGACCAAGAAGGGTTTTCCCGTTTTCTGGAAGAAGAAAAACTATGGCAAGTGGAATAAATAAGAGCCAAATAATGATCCAAACTGTATTGATCTCTTTTATCAATTATTGACTTTAATTTTCGACAATATATTTCGAAACGGTCCAGAGTTAGGAAAGCTTTTCCAGTAAACGGGGTTTATTATTGGCAGGCAGCTCGATCAGCAATCATGTCTCCAATTTTAGAGGTGGACATTCCAGCTTCTTGAATCGCGCTAGCGGATAGGCCGGGAAGAACGCCTGACTCAAGGAAGGATACACAGGCCTTTTCTATAAGGACAGATGCCTCGACCTCTCCTAGGTGATCGAGCATCATTTGTCCTGCAAAAATGCAGGCCAGGGGGTTGATTACATTCATCCCAGTGTATTTAGGTGCGCTACCGCCAATTGGCTCAAACATAGAAACACCTTCTGGATTAAGATTTCCACCCGCAGCTATTCCCATTCCTCCCTGAACCATAGCCCCCAGATCAGTGATGATGTCTCCGAACATGTTTCCGGTGACGATAACATCAAACCATTCCGGATTCTTTACCATCCACATGGTAATGGCATCGACGTGGGCATATTCTCGTTTTACTTCGGGAAAGTTGTGTTCTCCAATTTCATGGAAGGCTCGCTCCCAGAGATCATACACGTAGGTGAGAACATTAGTCTTACCACAAAGAGTCAATGTTTTTTCTTTATTTCTTTTTTGGGTGTACTCAAAGGCATACTTTAGACAGCGTTCCACAGTATGTCGTGTATAAACCATTGACTGAATTGCCACTTCTTGTGGTGTCCCTTTTCCGGTAACTCCCCCAATTCCTGTGTATAGACCGGCAGAGTTTTCACGGACCACGACGAAGTCGATCTGGTTGGGCTCCTTGTCTTTAATCGGTGTTTTGACGCCGGGATAGAGTTTTACAGGGCGCAAGTTGATGTACTGATCCAGTTCGAATCGGGTGCGTAAAAGAATACCCTTCTCCAGGATTCCTGGCTTGACATCTGGATGTCCAATTGCACCCAAGAAAATCGCATCCTGTTTTCTCAATTCTTCTAGAATTGAATCTGGAACAAGATCTCCTGTTTTTAAATAACGATTACCCCCAAGGTCATAATGGGTAGTATCCAGTTTGAATCCACATTGGTGAGCGGCTACTTCTATGACCTTGATAGCCTCGTGAAGGACTTCCGGTCCCGTACCATCTCCTCCAATTAGCGCAATCTTGTAGGTTTTTATGCCCATGTCGTACCTCAATTTTCTCGTATAGCAAATACTCAGTTGGTTGTTTGAAAGGATCGGGCACGGAATAAAAAGTCGACCAAGTTCCCTTCGTGTGGTTGTAGCCAATCGAGTTGAGTAGTACGAATTGGCCCCAAATTAAGCCTGTCTATATTTCTGGCGTCCATAAAGGATCTACGTAGCTGGGTATTTTCTGTGATAACTGTGGCTACTAGTGTCGATTTGATTTTTCCGAGCATTTGGTTTTGAGGGCAACGCACCACACTCACAAAAGGAAACATAAACTCCGTATTAGCTAAGGTCCTTTCGTAAGAATCACAGTGAATGACAGTGGGACGAAGATACGAGCAGCGTCCCCGTTTGTCTAGTCTTTTTCCATCTCTAAATTGGTCAGTAGTGTCCTCAACGCCTCTTTCTCCAAGACCCTTCTCTATAACGGAATCTATTGCCTGCGCCTGATCAGAAACCGTAAAGGCTGCCAAGGTTGCAGCTGGATCCAGAGGAGACATTGGAGTAATTGGCCCTAGACGTTGAGCCAAGGCTTTTGCAATCTTTTTAGTATGTCTTGAAGCCCAAATCCCTGAGCAATTAATACAGCCTCTCCCACTATTTATCAAAACGCTATCAATCATAATATCCAGGTGTTTTTCCCATTGGTCTACTTGGTCATCGGCTAGTAAAATTTTGCTGAATCCCGGTCCGTGAACTTGAACAGAAGGATCACTATTGTACTTTTTTACAGTAGCTTCTCCCCCAAAAATCAAGTTACGTGTACAGTGTTGTAAAACTGCAGCTCCAACATCGGCACCTCCTGGATATAGGCAGATAGATTCTCGAGGGATACCCGCCTGGAAGAAAGCCTCTGACATGCGATAAGGCGTCCAGGGCTCTTGCGGACCTGGCTTCAAAACTAGTCCAATCTGTAAGGGAAGGACTGGTAGCCAAAGTCCATGGACTCCGGGAGAATTGGAAGGCAAGACCATACCTAGTGCTGATGTTGTTGCCTGATAGCTTCGCATCACACCATCTTCCTGCCCATAGCCCTTGGTGAGAATCTCGAGGTTGAGGTTCCGAGTCAATGATTGCAGTATCTCTTTTAGGTGGGTCAAGACATAATACAGTTTCTCCATATTTTTAAAGCACATGTGTTCGGGAAGACCGGTTGTAGCCGATTGACACTTAACAAATTCATCTGGAGTCTGGGTCCCATCTCCAGCGGGAAGATCAGCTTTCATGAAAAGATCTGCAGCATTTTTTAACATTATCAAAAGGTCTTGAGAGGGGATAGACTGCAGGGATGCCCGGGCTTGTGAAGTATGCCACAGGTCTCGCTGGATCATTCCAGCTATGGCCTGACTAACTTCGGCAAGAGGCTCGCCACTCTCAAAATGGACGACTTTGTCCACATCCAAGCTCTTGTACGGTTTGCCCCAACGTAAAACTGGAAAATGGATCACAGAACTTTTTCCTCGAGAAAAACAGCACTCCCCAAACAGTTGAGAGAAGCAATTATCAATATACACCAACCGTTACGTTTTGTTCGAAGGCACGATAGGGTCCTAGCCCACTGACACCGTCCCAACTAAATGGCTGACAGGGCGGCTCCCGTACTCCCTCATCACGCTCTAATAAGCGAGGCATAAAGAATTCTTTGGTCAGGGTAGTTAGAAGGATTCTACCTGACTCTCCATAGTCAACGATCCTTTCTGGATTATCGAAGTCAACGACTTGAATTACTGCTCTAGGTTGTGGTGCATGGTAGGTAATTTTGTAGTTGTCAGCCGGGTCAAATGGCTTTGAGGGGGCTAGTCCCATCAAGGTGTTACCGTAAGTAGGTGTAAGAAAAACCCCGTCTAGCAACTCCTCAACGGCAAATCGATACCACTGAGGCGTGAACTCAGTCCCTCCAGCAAAAATTCCCTTAATTCCTATTTTTTGAATACTTTGTCCTTCTTCTTGGAGACGATTGGCTAGGGCTTCCAGAAGCTTTGGGGTCGTAAACAAGCAATTGATTTTTTGGTGTGTGGAAAGTAGGGTCATTGCTTGATCGATGACATGCTTTTGGTATGCTAGAAGCTCATCCTTTGCCCCCTTTTTGATGAGCTTGATCACCCAGCGAGGATCTAGATCAACGCAAAAACAAATTCCACCTCGAATTTGTGCTAGATGTTCTACAGCTAATCGTAATCGCCGGGGACCAGAAGGGCCTAACATGAGCCAGTCACATCCAAATGGGAAATGTTTATCAGGGAGAGTTTCAGAAAACATTTCGTAATCGATACGGAAATCGTTAATGTTAATGCGTGATTTAGGTATGCCTGTGGTACCTCCAGTTTCAAAAACACTTACCGGGTCATTTGCGAAAGCTTTAGGTATCCACCTTCGGATGGGCCCCCCTCTTAGCCATTTATCATCGAAGAATCCAAATCGCTCTAGATCTTTGAACTCATGAACAGATCTTTTGGGGTCCCAACCGGCTTTTTTTGCCCAATCGATCCAAAACGGACAACCAGTGTCCGGACTAAAATGCCAATTAACTATTTTCTGAACGTGGGCATTAAGTCTCTTTTGACTAATCCGCACTGACGATTTAACTTTTCTTTTTTCCATTTGTGAATCCCAGAGTACCTAATATAGAGAAGCACCATTTTCTAGAGGGTTTTCCCAGTATGGGACGAATTTTGCAAGAATTTTCCAATTTGACGAGTGGCTTGCTGTATTCGCTGGGTATTTTCGATTAGTGCGAAGCGCACGAAACCTTCCCCATCTTTGCCAAATCCAATACCTGGGGACACTGCTACCTCAGCATTTTGCATTAATTGAACAGAAAATTTCATTGAGCCCAATGTGCGAAACTTTTCTGGAATGGGTGCCCATAAAAACATACCAGCTTTTGGTAAGTCACACCTTGGCCATCCAATTTTGGAGAGACGATTCCATAATGTATCTCGACGGTCCTGGTAAATTGTTGATTGTTGTTTGGATAAATGGTCATAGTCACGTAGGCCGATGATAGAAGCAATTTGAATAGCTTGAAAAACTCCGTAGTCATAGTAGCCTTTTACCCTTGCTAAACCTCTAATGATCTCAGAGTTTCCGCTACAATAGCCAATTCTCCAGCCTGCCATGTTGAAGGTTTTAGACATAGTGGTGAATTCGACTCCAACCTTCTTGGCTCCAGCGACCTGAAGAAAACTCGGTGGTTGATAATCATCAAAGGAAATTCCACCATAGGCAAGATCGTGGACAACGATCAATTCATGTCGGTTGGCCTGTCTAACTATTTCACGAAAAAAATCCAGCTCCACCGTATGGGCTGTGGGATTGTGGGGGTAATTCAAGAACAGCACTCGGGGTCGCGGGACATGGGTGCGGCAAACTTGATCGATCTCTCTCAGAAAACAATCGTCGTCATAGATGCTAAGGGATAAACATTTACCCCCAGCTAGGACAACTGCGTAGTTGTGAATAGGATAAGAAGGTGCCGGAACGATTGCAAAGTCACCTGGACTAACAATTGCTAGACAGAGATGGGCGAATCCTTCTTTGGAGCCGATTGTGGCAATAACTTCATTTTCCGGGTCCAATCCTACACCATATTGCTGGTCGTAGAGCATCGAAATTTCTCTGCGTAGATTGTATATTCCGGAAGCAGATGAATAGCGATGATTACGAGAGTCCTGAACCACTTCACACAACTTGGACACGATTGTGGCTGGAGTTGCATCCGTAGGATTCCCCATAGCCATGTCGATTACATCAATTCCCTCTCTCCGTTTTTGATATTTGACTTTGTTGATTTCTCCAAACAAGTAAGGAGGAAGTTTTGACATGCGGTCGGCTAGTTGAAGAAACTCTTTTTTGCCGACACTTTCGATTTTATTCATCGCAATAAGAATTATAGCAGCGATCGAGGAGAAGCTAGATTCAATATTTCACCAGCTGTGAGTTTGTCTAATAAGAAAGAAGAAATAGTTTGGGGAAATGATTCGTTAGCGGTCACCGTATAATTCGATTGTCACTGCTTAAGGTTGAGACTGTATGCTCAATCTATTGCCTATTACATTTCCTTTCTTACTGCGGTTCAAGCATTGTAGACTCGATGTGGTCAATTAGCTGTTTAGGGCCGGGTATGTTGGGGGGTAGCAAATTCTTTAGTTTGTTGGCGTAAGAGAGAGCTTTATTCCAGTTTCTTTCCTGAATATAAAAAACAGCCAAAGCATAGACAATATCAGTATCCTTAGGATCTAGTAAATGTGCTTCCAGAAGACTTTTTTCCGCTTCAGACCGAATTCCAAGATGCTGCAGCGTTAATGCGTAGTTGTAGCGCACTCTAGGTCGATTTGGTAGCAATTGAACTGCCTTAGCTAGGGAAATTCTTGCTTCTTCAATCTTTCCCATTTCTGCGATCAAAAGCCCTAGGGAATAATAGCCTTCTCCTTCTTCTGGTTGACGCTCAGTAAGATTGCGAAACATCTGTTCTGCTTCCTTGTTGCGACCCTGGCGATTGAAGAGATTACCCAGGTTCATATATGCGGGAAAGAAACTAGGATCCATTTTAAGGGTGAGTTGGTACAAATTTTCTGCCTCGTGGAGGTTCCCCCTGATTGTTTCTAGAATCCCTAGGTTGAATTGAGAAGCAGGCATGTCACCAAGCCATTCTTGGCCGCTGACAAATTCCTTGAGGGCTGTGCGGAAAGGATCTCTGTATTGTTGATCTAGTTCATCAGGAGAAGTTGAAGCTAAAACCCGGGCTGTTTCCATTCTCACGACTCGAATTTTATCGTTTAGGAGTGGACCCAGATGGTCAAGTTTGATTTGAGAATCGAGCAGCTCGAAACTACGGACAGAAAATGCTTGCACTAGCGGACTTTTGTCCTTCAGAGAAGAGATTCTAAGATCCAATCCGGATCTGCCGTAATTCTTGATTAAATCGAGGGCCGTTGCCCTGACAATGTCAGGTTGGTCTAAGTCCTTGATCAGACCAACAAGCTGGCCTTCTGCTTTAGACGTTCTTTTCTGAGCTGAATGAATAACTTCGCCATAATGTATTTTTTTAGGTGGAGAATCGTACCAGGTTTTGATTTTTTCTGAAGCCCATTGGTTGCTTTGATCTGTATGGCATTGGGTGCATGCGTTGGGAACTCCCAACTTGATTGAAAGATCAGGCCTGGGCACTCGAAAGCTATGATCTTTGCGTGGGTCAACAATCATGAAGGTGCGTTCTGGCATATGGCAACTGACACATTCTGTTCCTTGACCCTTTAGCTTTGTATTTCTATTTTTCGAGTGAAAATGATGTGATGGAGAGTCGTAATTAGCTAGTTTTATGCCTTTGAAGTCTCTAAGAGGACGCTGTGAACGATGGCACTGAGTACAAAGATCGTTTCCATTTTTTTTCAGTTTAAGGCTGTGGGGATCATGGCAATCCGAACAACTCACGCCCTGCCCATACATTTTGCTTTGCAAGAAAGATCCATAAACATAGACTTCTTCACGGATCTGTCCATCTGCAAAGTAGAGTCCTTCTTCAAGCGTTTGTAACCGGAAATGGTCTTCAAATGAACCATGATGTGGATATCGTTTGCTAAACCGACTTCGTCGGGAATGACATGGTGCACACGATTCAATCTCGTATCGGGAATTGAGCTTGTTCAATTTGAAATCGACCTTTAAACGGTATTTCTCTTCTGTAGATTCTATTTTTTCAGGGTTTTTTGCCCAAATTACATGATTCTTTCCGGGACCGTGACAGGCTTGGCAAGAAACATTGAGTTCCGTCCAACTAGAACGATAGGAATCAGTTTCCAATTGGTAGCCCTTCTGGTAATCGGTGGTGTGACATTCGGCACACATTAGATTCCAGTTTTGATAACGACCTGTCCAGTGAAGAGGATCATCTGAAGCAATTTTTTCATCTGGATAGAGGGAAAACCATTTGTTGGCTTTCGTGTCCCAGGCAATTGTCAAACATTGTAGTTTCCCTTGTGGTAATTCGATCAGATATTGTTGTAGTGGTTCTACTCCAAAGGTGTATTTAACCTCGAACTCGGCAGGTGTCCCGTCGGGGCCCTCTGTGTGGACCAGGAATTTTCCGTGACGCTGAGAGAATTGGGTTTTCACTCCAAAATGTTCAAAGATTGTATTGTTGAAATCACCAAGGATAGAGGTTTCAGAGGCAATTTGCATCGCTAGATCATGGTGAGATCCTCTCCATTTATTTGCTTGCTGTTGGTGACATTCTACACAAACGGTATTGTCAACAAATTCGGCATGTTGAGAAGTTGACCCTAATTCTTTCTCTGAGATTCCAGAGTCAAAACAAGTCGTAGTCAGAGAGACAAGAAGTCCCGTCCAAATATATAGATATCTTCTATAGGTTAAAGAGTTTCTATGAAGATGAGATGAATTGTGAAAAATGTCTCGTAATTTGTTTTTGTCTCTCATTTACCTAACTTTAGGTGCTTTCTTAAGAGAACCTTGGAAATCCTATTTGCCTTTGTCTAGGAGGTAGTACATTCGGCGTACTTCCAGTTCCCGCACTTTGGATCGGCGGAGAGCATACTCTCCATATTCCTCAAGATCCAACCGGGAAATAGCGTCTTCAACTGAAAGTCCTTGGTCGTGCGACTTCTTTACCTGGTCCCAGTACTTGCGGAGATATTCCTGAGTAAAGCTAATTATGGAACGGTCTCGTACGAGAGGTCCATGGCCAGGTACGATCAAGTTGAAATTTAGCTCCTTAAGTTTCTCCAAAGTTTGGATGTATTCCTCAGGAAAAGAATCCCCCAGATAGGGTGAACTACCCAAAACTAAATCACCGGTAAAAACTATTTTTTCTCTCGGAAGGAAGACCACCACGTCTCCGCCCGTATGTCCTCGCCCCAGATGGAGTATCTGGATCTCACGTGAGCCTCTGAATAGGATCAGTTTGTGTAGTAGAGTGACGTTAGGAGGAGTAGGAGATACCTCGCCCAAAGCCGTTATATGCCGTCTAAGTGTTGTTAATTGGCGGCTCAGAGTTTCTCTATTTGCAATTTCTGAAGTTTTCAGATTTTCTTCCAGGGATGCTAGCTGGGATCGCTTATAAGACTCACTGGCGATAATCATATAGGAGGGTTCTGAGAGAACAGATCCCAGTAATTTCTCTCGCGTGTACTCGTGGCCTATGATTTCTACGCCTTTAGAAAA
This sequence comes from uncultured Acidobacteriota bacterium, assembly GCA_964569605.1. Classification (GTDB taxonomy): domain Bacteria; phylum Acidobacteriota; class UBA6911; order RPQK01; family CBDAPI01; genus CBDAPI01. The sequence continues at coordinate 24,695 of CAZMUJ010000091.1, read as the reverse complement.
AATTTGGTTGCCATGAGCATGATCGAAATGCCAGTGAGTGTTGACGACATAGCGGACCGGTTTGTCTGTAATGGAGCTCACGGATTTGACTAGTTCCCGGGCTGCATCGGGTGTGATGTGTGAGTCAACCAAAAGAACATCTTCTTCGTTAACAACGACCATGGAGTAGCTCCCAATGCTGACCTTACCAGTCCCAGTGGCATGGTAAACACCGGGTGCGAGGTTTTCGAATATATGAGTTGGAGATTCATGATCCCCTGGACTAGCGTTTAAGGTCTCGTTGTCACGACTCTCAAGGACTGTCCCCTGGCAAGCTGTTGTTAGAAACAGTAAGGCAATGAACAAGCTAGGTTTTTTCATTGAAATAGTCCTTGGGGACCTGTTCCAGATAGTACCTCACAAAAACAATAAATGGCCCTGACATAGTCTTTCTAACTATTTCTATCAATATTTAACTGAAAAAGGAAACAGCCATGCCTGCAAACAGAACTGTAATTTTCTATTTGATTGTAGATTTAAGAATCTAACCGTTGTATTTCTAAAATTTCATGACAAGAAGATTCAGGTGTTCAAACCTGCTGTTTTTTCTTGGTCTCTCATTAAGCCTCTCACTTCTGTCTGAGAACCGCACTTAAACAGAGAAATATTAAGTTTTTGTTATACATCTTAAGGGGATTTCCTCTCTGCCATTAAGAGAAGAGACTGCTAATCATAGACTTCAGTAAAGCTCTCAATTTGACAGACAACCTGGAGAATCGGCTAATATAAAGAGGATTGGTTGCTTTAAAGGATACAGGAATTCTGTAAAGGTTTGTTAAGGATGCAACTCGGACATGATATTCAATTGTGGAAACTTGGAACCTGGAGTTGAGCTGGTGGGACGACTGAAGAGAGCAAGAGAGGTGTGTCTAGCGAGATGATTGTTAACAACGTAGCCTGGAAAGCACAGGTATGTAGAGGCATGGGGGTTGGTGACATTACAACCCTCACATAAGTTTGAATGGCCTGCCGGCAGGTGTCTTGGGGCAGGTTCATGATTACCCAATAGGCAAACCACGCCAAGGAGCGACTGACTCTCTGTTGAAACATCAGCTTGGACGACGGCCGCCAGCTACTCGAATGGATCTATTTCTTGTTGTGTTTCGTTGGTTGATTGTTCCCTAGAGGATAAAAAATGCATTTGAGAAAGCAGTTCAGTTATCCAGATAAACAAGGACTGTATGACCCCGCCTTTGAAAGAGATAGTTGTGGGATTGGCTTTGTGGCTCATGTTAAGGGTAAGAGGAGCCATCAGATTCTATCTGATGCCTACCATGCTCTTACAAATATGGACCACAGGGGAGCTAGGGGCTGTGAACCCAACACAGGTGATGGTGCGGGAATTCTCACAGGGTTGCCTTATGAATTCTTGGTAAGAGTAGCCCGTGAGGAACTAAAAACCGGACTACCGGAACATGGAAAGCTTGGCGCCGGACTGGTATTTCTTCCTACCAAGAAAGAGGAGCGACAGCAATGCAAACAGGCCGTAGAGAAAATTATCAATGAACAGGGCCAAAATTTGATAGGTTGGAGAAAGGTTCCAACTGACAAAAAAGCTGCGGATCTTGGGCCGTCAGCTCAACTCTGCGAACCCTGCATTGAGCAGATTCTGATTGGGGCTGGTTCTGGTCTAACGTCAGAAGATTTTGAGCGAAAACTCTATTTAATTCGAAAGTCTTCGAGCCATCTGCTTAGAAACGACCTGTCTATGCAGCAGGCTAAAGCATTCTATATTTGTAGCTTGTCTACCAAGTTAATTGTCTACAAAGGAATGCTTACAACCGGACAGTTAGAGCCTTACTATCCAGATCTTTCGGCTCCGGATTTCAAAACCCATTTGGCAATGATACATTCTCGCTTCTCGACCAACACTTTTCCTAGCTGGGATCGTGCCCAGCCCAACCGGCTCATGAGTCATAATGGAGAAATCAATACCCTTCGAGGAAACATAAACTGGATGAGTGCCCGAGAAGGGGTCATGAAGACTGACCTGTTTGGGAGCGATCTTGAGAAACTCTTTCCAGTGATCGAGCCAGATTGTTCGGATTCTGGGAATTTTGATAATGCCCTAGAATTCCTGCTGATGACCGGAAGAACTCTTCCGGAAGCCATTCTAATGATGATTCCTGAGGCATGGCAGAATCAGGAGACTATGTCTCAATATAAACGTGCCTTCTATGAATATAATTCTTGTCTTATGGAGCCCTGGGACGGTCCAGCTTCAATCGCCTTTACAGATGGCCACTATATTGGGGCTGTTTTGGATCGAAATGGTCTTAGGCCAAGTCGTTACTATCTAACGCACGATGATAGAGTGATTATGGCAAGTGAGGCGGGTGTACTGCCAATTCCAGCAGAGCTGATCAAGCAAAAGGCTCGACTTCAACCCGGCCGAGTTTTTCTAGTAGATTTTGAGCAGGGTCGGCTAATTCCGGACGAAGAATTGAAGCAGGATTTTTTCCGCCGCAGGCCCTACAATTCTTGGCTGAAAAAGCAACGAATCTTCCTTGAAGACATTCCAAAACAGGCGGTTAAAGAATCTAAAGGTGATAATGTCCTCTCCCAAATGCAGGCGTTTGGTTACACACTGGAGACTATGCAGTTTTTGCTTTTGCCTTTGGTTCAACAGAAGCGAGATCCGGTAGGCTCTATGGGGAATGATGCATCTCTAGCTTGTCTTTCTGATCATCCACGCATGCTCTACGACTATTTCAAGCAGTTGTTTGCTCAGGTTACGAATCCTCCGATTGACTCGATTCGTGAGGAGGTCGTGATGTCATTGTCCTGCTACATTGGCCCAGAACAAAATTTTCTTGAGATTACGGAAAATCAGTGTCATAGATTGCACCTCCCTCACCCGATTCTCACTAACCAAGAGCTGTCCACACTTCAGAAAATCGATCATAGAGGTTGGCGAGCCAGGACAATTGATATTACTTTCGAGTCTGAAGGGGGAGTCACAGCTATGATGTTGGCGCTCAAACAGATTTGTGACCAAGCGGAAGAAGCAATTGATCAGGGCTTTAGTTTGGTTGTTCTCTCGGATCGAGGAATAAGCCCAGGTCGGGTTCCTATCAGTGCGCTTCTGGCTTGTGGAGCGGTTCACCATCATCTGGTTAGTAGAGCAAAGCGGACCCAATTGGGACTGATATTGGAAACAGGGGAGGCAAGAGAAGTTCATCACCATTGTCTTTTGATCGGCTACGGGGCAGACGCTATTAACCCCTATCTAGCCTTCGAGGCGTTGTGGAAAGCTCGTCGGGAAGGCTGGCTGGGAAAAGAAGAGTTCAAGAATGACGATCAGGTTGTTAATGCCTATAAAAAAGGTGTGGCTAAGGGCATTCTTAAGGTAATGGCAAAGATGGGAATTTCAACACTCCAATCTTATAAAGGAGCCCAGGTTTTCGAGGCAGTTGGTCTAAAAGACGAAGTGATCGAGCGTTGTTTTACTAACACTGCCAGTCGGATTCAGGGTGTCGGCTTTGAACACCTAGCACAGGAAAGCCTGCGTCGACACAGTCTTGGGTACCCGAGGGATGAGGCTAACCAACCGCTGGGGCTTCCTAATCCTGGAGAGTTTCACTGGCGGGCTGAGGGAGAGCGCCATATGTGGGATCCTAAGGCGATTGCAAATCTTCAGATTGCAGCTATTGAGCAGGATGAGAGTGCCTACTGGAGATTTTCTGATTATGTAAACAATGATCCTCAAGTTGCGTGCACACTGCGTAGCCTCATGAAATTCAAGGAGGTTAACGGAGCAGCTATTCAGCTAGAGGAAGTAGAGCCAGCTCGTGAAATTGTAAAACGCTTTTTTACCGGTGCTATGAGCTTCGGTTCGATTTCTATAGAAGCTCATGAAACTCTTGCTGTAGCGATGAATCGGGTTGGTGGACGGAGTAATACCGGAGAGGGGGGTGAGGATCCCAAAAGATTTTACCCTGCAAAAAATGGTGACTCCAAACGGTCAGCTATCAAGCAGGTGGCGTCAGGACGATTTGGAGTAACAGCCTGGTATATGAACAATGCTGATGAGTTGCAGATCAAAATTGCCCAGGGGGCCAAGCCAGGTGAAGGAGGGGAGTTGCCGGGACGTAAGGTCGATGAGACCATTGCCAGGATTCGCTACTCAACTCCGGGAGTCGGTTTAATTAGTCCACCACCACATCATGACATCTACTCGATCGAAGACCTTGCTCAGCTTATCTACGATCTAAAGAATGCAAACCCAAATGCAGAAGTGAGTGTTAAGCTTGTTTCTGAGGTAGGGGTCGGGACAATCGCTGCTGGAGTCGCCAAGGCACATGCTGACCGAATCTTGATCTCTGGAGATTCTGGTGGCACTGGTGCTTCTCCTTGGACAAGTATCAAACATGCAGGTCTCCCCTGGGAAATGGGCATTGCAGAAACGCACCAAACTCTAGTCATGAACGACTTGAGAAGTAGGGTGGTCCTACAGACAGATGGAGGAATAAAAACTGGTCGAGATGTGGTTATTGCTGGCCTTCTAGGAGCTGAAGAAATTGGATTTTCTACTGCACCCTTGATTACATTGGGTTGCGTCATGATGAGGAAATGCCATTTAAACACTTGCCCAGTAGGCATAGCTACGCAGGATCCAGTTTTGCGTGAACAGTTCAAAGGAAAACCTGAACACATCATCAATTATCTTTTCATGGTAGCTGAAGAAGTACGACGGATTATGGCTTCGCTTGGACTAGTGCGCTTTCAAGAGATCATCGGAAGAACTGACCTGCTTGAACCGGATGAGTCTGTAGGTCATTGGAAGGCCCAGGGGATCGATCTTGGGCGGATACTTCAATCTGCACAGAAGCCTCAAGAAGATACGCCGGTTTCTTGCACGATGGAACAAGACCATGGACTTGATCGAGCTCTAGATTATAAGGAACTCCTGCCCAAGGCGCAGGGCTCCCTGGAAAGTGCCCAGAAGGTTTACTACAAGTTGCCCATCCAAAATACGGATCGCTCGGTGGGATCGATATTAAGTAACCAGCTGGTAAAAAAATGGGGAGAAAATGGTTTGCCGGACGATACGATTCATTTCAAAATGGAAGGTTCTGCGGGTCAGAGTTTTGGGGCATTTCTTGCCCGGGGGATTACATTGGAATTGGAGGGCGATGCCAACGATTATGTGGGTAAAGGTCTTTCGGGGGGGCACTTAATTATTTATCCTTCTCGATCTAGTTCTTTTAGAGCGGAAGAGAATATTATTGTGGGTAATGTGGTTCTTTATGGTGCTACGGGAGGAAGAGCCTTCATTCGAGGCCGGGCAGCGGAGCGTTTTTGTGTACGTAATAGTGGAGCCCAAGCTGTAATTGAGGGGATTGGGGATCACGGTTGCGAATATATGACTGGGGGGCGGGTCGTGATTTTGGGTCCGACAGGTCAGAATTTTGCAGCGGGTATGTCCGGAGGGATTGCTTATGTCTGGGACTTCAAAGGAAACTTTTCGAGCAGGTGTAATATGGAAATGGTTGAGCTAGAGCCCATTAGCAATAAATATCTTGATGAGCTGAAAAAGTTAATTGAACAGCATGGGCAATTTACAGATTCATCTGTAGCCAGACAAATTCTTGGAGATTGGGAGCAAACAGCTAAGCAGTTTGTTCAGGTGATCCCAGTAGATTACAAAAGAGTTCTCGAGGCGAGAGAGAAAGACTTGAATAGTGGTAGTGTCGAAGTGTCTCATACCGGACCAGCAGATGTTCTGCAATCCTTGCCCCACAAATCAAGACGTAGATCTTCTAAGACAGATCTTTCAGGTTTAACTAAATGAGCAAGCATGACGGTTTTAAGAAGTACTCGAGAAGACCGGTGCCATACCGACCAGCCTCCTTGCGGATTGGAGACTTTAAGGAGATTTTTACAACTCCTGATGAGGATCAACTACAGCAGCAAGGTGCTCGCTGTATGGATTGTGGAGTTCCATTCTGTCAGTCGGGAAGCGGTTGCCCTATCGATAATTTGATTCCGGAATGGAACGAACTAGTCTATCGAGGCCATTGGCGGGAGGCTTTAGATCGTCTTCATCAAACCAATAACTTCCCAGAGTTCACAGGTCGTACCTGTCCCGCTCCTTGTGAGGGAGCTTGTGTTTTAGGCATTATCCAACCTCCTGTCACAATTAAGAACATCGAGAACGCAATCATTGACAGAGGTTTTGAGGAGGGTTGGGTGCAGCCTTCCAGGCCTACTAGTCGAACGGGTAAGAAGGTGGCCATTGTAGGGTCTGGTCCGTCTGGTCTGGCCGCTGCAGCACAACTCAATCAGGCAGGACATTCCGTAACCGTCTATGAGCAAGCCGATCGAATTGGCGGCCTTTTGATGTACGGTATTCCCAATATGAAACTGGAAAAATCTGTAGTGGAACGGCGGGTAAAATGTTTACAGGAGGAGGGAATCCATTTTGTTACCAACACTTGTGTCGGAGAGTCTGGTAGTGTTCCCGACGGCCATCTTTTAAAAATAATGGAAAATAGCCAGGAACCGGTAGATTATCTAAATCCGAAAAGACTTCTCGAAGAGAATGATTCCTTACTTTTAACAACCGGTGCTACCTTGTCCAGAGATTTATCGATACCAGGTCGGGATCTAAAAGGCATTCATCTAGCCATGGAGTTTTTGACTAGAAATACAAAGAGTCTCCTCGATTCAGGCCTAAAGGATGGAACCCATATAACAGCAGCAGGGAAAAAGGTGATTGTCATCGGAGGTGGTGATACAGGCACCGATTGCATCGGCACGGCAGTTCGACACGGTTGTGAGAGTCTTGTAAATTTTGAACTGCTCGACCGACCTCCCGACGAACGCGGGTCTAATAATCCTTGGCCGGAATGGCCCAGAATATTTCGAGTCGATTATGGCCATGAGGAAATCATCGAAAAATTTGACCAGGACCCAAGGGATTTCTCCATACTATCTCAGGAATTTATAGGAGATCATGACGGCAATGTGGTCGGCATTAAGACTGTCCAGGTCGATTGGTCAAAACCTGGAGATAGTGCGCCTTTTAAACAGGTAGAAGGTAGTGAAAGGATATGGGAGGTTGACTTAGTTCTTCTTGCTCTAGGGTTCACAGGTCCTGAAGACTCGATTGCCAGGTTGTTGGGAGTTACTTGTGATAAGCGTTCAAACTATAAGGCGATGTACGGTAAGTTTGCAACCAGCGTTCCCGGTGTTTTTGCCGCCGGAGATTGTCGGCGCGGACAATCATTGGTGGTTTGGGCTATCAATGAAGGACGAGCGGTCGCCCATGCTGTAGATGAATATTTAATGGGTAAGAGTAGCCTTCCAATGCCTTCATGTTTATGAATCCCATTAAGAGTCCGTTCAATTTTTTCTGCGGTCTATTTGGTTTTTCTTTTTAGAAAACTTAGAACACCGGAGTTACACTACAGGTTTTTGGACTTCTTATTCCATATTCTTATGAAATGAAAGATGGAATCTCTTATCTTAAAAACAACATCCCTTTTGGGGTTATCGTTTTAGCTGCTTTAGCGATTCTTGCTAAACCCCTTACTTCTTCAGATCTTGTCCTTCTTCCAGCTGACCTTCTTAAGGTTGTCCTGCCTTTCTCCGATGAGTTAAGTCCAGGAGTTAAGAACAGGCTGATATCTGATGTTATGGAACAATTCTATCCTTACTATGTCTTTGCACGCGAGGAATTACTAAATGGACATCTTCCTCTCTGGAATCCCTATGTTCTCAACGGGACTCCGTTTCTAGCGACGGCAGTCTCGGCTGTGTTGTCACCTATTAACCTTCTGTTGATTCCAATCCCAATAGAGTCTTCCTACGAATGGGCTGCTCTTATGAAGGTGATCCTAGCTGCTCTAGGAATTGTCCTTTTCCTAAAGAGACTCGGAGTTTCTTCCTGGGCAGCAGCAGTGGGTGGTTCGGCCTATGCCTTTTCGGGATATCAGATTTTTTTTCTTCTTTATCCCAACACTGCGGTCTCCATGTGTTTGGGATGGGGATTATACAGTGTAGAGGGTTTGCTGCAAGGTGTGAATCGGAAACGTGTAGCATTTTTTTCCATTGTAGTTTGTATTTCTATTCTAGGTGGTCAGCCAGAGTGCTCGTTGTTGTCACTATTAAGTTGGATCCTCTATGCCTTGATTCGCAGTTGGAGAACAATTGGTAGGGTTTTTCTTGCCTCTCTACTCGGTGTCATGATGTCAGCAGTGGTTTTGATTCCGTTTATCGAACTAGTTCTTGGTGGTGGGACACTGGATTTAAGATCTTGGTTGGAAGGGAATCCTTTTTACATGCATTTCTGGCAACTTCCGGCTCTGATATATCCTTATTTTTTGGGTTCATCCCTAAATGAGGCCGGCGCTCCAAATACTTTCTATGGTTTTATTTATTTTGGTTTAATCCCATTGACTCTGTCGGTGATTGCTCTTTTCTCGAGAAGCTGGAAAAGTGAAATGAGATCCTTGTGGATATTATCGTCTACAGCATTCTTTATTCTTTTCGGGATTTTTCCTTTTTTTGATCTTTTTACTTCCTTGCCTCTTCTTCGCAATGCAAACCACTTGCATAGTGCGCTGGTATTACAGGCAAGTTTGTCTGCTTTGTCCGGTTTTGGTGTAGAAACTTTGGTTAGAAAGGAGATATCAGATTGGCATCAAAAACTAGTTTTTGGGATCATAGGCTTATGTGGAATATTGGGTCTGGTCTTGTTCGTACAGCCAACCTGGAATCCTGATGCAATTTTGGGATCCTATAGATTTGGTCCGTGGAATTGTTTTGTCCCAATATATCCTCTTTGTATCCTTGGTGGTCTATTAGTTCTCTATATTTTAAGAGCTAGAAATATTTCGGTAGTTGCTCTTGTCTTGATTTTGGTGAACGGTGTCTTTTTTGGCTTGGATTTTAACCCCTCCGTTTCTCGGATCGTTTTAAGCCAGTCGGATGAAATCGTCCATCAGCTTAGTCCTAATGATCACGATCGTATTGCTGCTCTCGGTGTAGGGACATTGCTTCCCAACTATGGAATGAGTTTGGGAATACGTGATGTGAGAGGGTATGAATCTCTTTTAGTCAAACGTGTGCCGAAGTTTTACAGTTTTCTGACAGGACAGAAATCCGACCGGCATTACTTTTTCTCTACAATGGATCAGCAGAGGGTTCAGTTATTGCAAACTGTGGGGACAAAACGGATTCTTTCTACGACTCACTATGATCTGCAAGGCCTGAAACTTTTGCGTTCCAAATTTCCCTATATTTATGCTGTGGAAGGTACTGGAAGAGTAATGATCTCAGAAGAAGTTAAGGTCGTTAAGGATGGCCACGCTGCCCTGCAGCATATATTGACCCGAAAGTCACATTTAGAAACTGTGGTGGAGAGTGCCCAGGGGAATACCATTGGACTGCAGCTGGCTGGCTTTGTTGGAAACCGCAAGGAAGAGTTAAAACAGAAAAACAAAGCAGAATGGATCCTGGATCTTCCCGATCTTGTGGAGTTGAGAACGGTGACATCTGATCCTACTTTTTTGGTGTTGAGAGACACATACTATCCAGGCTGGAGGGCTTTTGTGGATGGACATGAAGTTCATATTTGGAGGACGGATTATCTGTTTCGTGGTGTGGAAGTCCCAGCGGGAGAGCACACAATTCGGTTTGAATTCTCCCCCCTGAGTTTCCGAGTTGGTTTAGTTATATCGATAATTTCTTTTTTGTTGGTTTTGACTTTGGCTACAGGACCCGTCAAAAGGCTTGGACATCAGTAACCTTGGAGGCCCTGGTTCTGTTTCCTGAAAAAGTGCCTTATGGGCTCAGAGCTTGTCTTGCACCGTTGAGCAATTCTTCGAGTCCATCCAAGGAATCACTGTTACGGGCTTTATATATTTGTTCTAGGTAACTATGTGCTTTAGCAGAACCTGGTTTCCCTAAAACTGAAGCTATGGCAAAAGCACCCATTGCTTCGTCCAGCTCTTTTTGTTTCCAGTGGGCTAGGCCAATGAATAGATAGGCCTGTTCGTTTTTTGGATTGTACTTCAAGGACTCATAGTAGCTTTCAATGGCAGATTTGAAATTATTTTTCAGATATGCATCAGTAGCTTTAATGTTGTGAGAGGAGGCTAAAATTTGGTCCCAGCGCTGGGAGTTCCATCCCGGGGGAACCTCTGTAGAAAAGACCTGGATCAATTTATCGTAATACGGTAAAGCATTTAACATGTCTTGGTTTCTACTGTAGTATTCGGCCAGCCAGACCGCAAAATAAACTCCTTCTTTAATGCCCAGCGACTGGAGGGCTTTTTTACTGTATTCGATAGCCTTGGGGCCATTCTTACTAGCGATGTAACTGTGGGCCAGCATTGCGGCTGTGGACGGTGTGGCTTTGGTGGAGTATTGGTGTTCCCCTAACTCGATCACCTTTGCATAGTCCTTTCTTTGATAAGCTTGTTGCAGCTCCTGTTGTGGGCTTGGCTTTAACTGGGGGAAGAGTTCCATCATTTTAGTGGTCAGAGCCTCTGCTTTTCTGGCCATTCCTGCAGCTTTGTAGTCATTGACGATCTGTCCAAAAAAACCAGCCATGTTTTTACGCATTTGGGCTTTCTGATGTAACTTTCCGTAATAATTACTGAGAAGTTCTTCCCTTTCCCCAAGTGGAGCTTTTATTATTTCCTGGACTTCGGCGTAGTGCTGTCGGTACAGCCAGTCAGATTCGACGGGGATTCCCTTGGGTGCTTCCAAAGGGTTCTGTCCTGCAACAAAACAGGTGATAAGCCAGAGAAACGAGAAAATGATTAAAACGTTGAAGAAGAAATCGATATTCTTTCGCATGAAATTTTTATCCTCCAAACATCGGGAAGCATCTGGAAACATTACAAGTAACGCGTGAGAAAATTGATACCCGATTTTATTCGGTTCTGCAAGACTTAATCGTATTCTAATACTCTACAAGCTCACCAATATTCTCTAATTTGATTAGATTTTCAGGTCACAAGTTCAGTTCATGAAAAACTTTACAAAGGTGATTTTCACTTTGGCTGATGGTCTGCTTTCCCAGACATCTCATGAACCAAGCTGTTGCCTTGTACGTGTTTCGGGATACTTAGTTCAAGAAAGTCTGCCACTGTAGGAGCTATGTCGATGGTCTTCACGCGTTTTTTGATTCGGGCTGCTTGAATGCCAGGTACCACAAATAAAATTGGTACGTGAGTATCGTAATGATAAGGTGATCCGTGACTGCTCCCACGTCCAGTTGTTATTTGGTATTCTTCAAGCTGAGGCATAAGGTCAGGGCTTCGGCCAGGGTAAAAACTGTTTTGAAATAGTCGATGAAAAGGATCCTTAGATTTTGCAAGCAGATCCGCTCGTGTCCATATCCGCTTTATAACGGGACATTCTTCTAGAACATCTTTTATCACTTTTTCAACCTTCTCAAAATCGAGGCCTGTTTCTTTGATGGCCTGGTAGTCCAAGTAAAAATCTGTCAATAACCAGTTGGCTTCGAGTCCAAGCCTAGAAGAAATTGTGGTAAGCAGATTTTGCCAGCAAATAGTATCAAGGTCGTCAGCGCGGCGACCTTGAAGGTCGTATGCCTTCTGGTACTCTGGCATAGGAGCAACTCCATGATCAGAACTAAAGACAATTATAGTGCGATTCAATCCAATTTTTTGATCAATGAAATCAAGAAGATTGGAGATAATTCCATCCAGTCGAGTCAGGGTATCTAAAAGCTCTGGACTGTTGATTCCATATTCGTGACCGACTATGTCGAGAGCCGAGAAGGAAATGCCAAGATAGTCGGGAATATCTCGTTGGCCTATTTTCTCCTGAAGAATAAGTTCTTTAACAAAATTCGCCAAATATTGGTCAATCATGGGAGTCTTGGCAAAGGATTTATAAAAACCAAGATCAGGTCGTAGCTGTCGGCCACCCAGGGCGTGGGGGAATCCAGATTTAAACCAACCTAAATTATTTTGAACAATAGCTAGATCTTTTTTTGTGGCTACATTGACAGGCAAGGGCTCCCAGAGCTTTCCAAAGTGTTGCTTTGGAAGTTTCTGGGCGTTGAAGGCTTGTAGCCATAGAGGGTTTTTGCTTTGGTAGTAGCTACTGGTTACGAAAATGCCAGTGTCGTACCAGTAAGCGCTGCTTGCGGCATGGCCTCCTAGGAGAATGGCAGCACGATCTTTATAGCTGGCGGTAAATACTTTTGAATCAGGCCAGTGTTTCTTCATCCAATCAGGCAGAGTAGAAACCTGGAGATTATTGGGAGACCGACCGCCGGTTTCCTGCGATGCATCAACATCAATTAGTGGCCAGTTGTCATCTTCCACACAGTACATGGGGGTTTTTCGGTTCCTGTCGAACCATCGGTTCGAGATTATTCCAGAACGACTTGGATGAGTTCCTGTTGAAATTGTTGCGTGGCCAGCTGCTGTAGTAGTTACAGCATGATTATGGTGTGCGTCGAGGAACAGAACACCCTTTTCTTTGAGACGAGAAAAACCATTTTGGAATATCGGTTCGAAACGGTCTAAGTAATCCGCTCGGAACTGATCCACTATTAGAAACAAGACCAGTCTTAAATCTGACCTAACGGGTGGTACGTCTGTTTGGGCAGGTTCAATAGCTTTCTCACATGATGCGAGAAATAGGACGAGCATAGTTATGGCTAGAAATCTTGCTTTCATCATGCTAGATCTTTTATTGATTTGTTAACCCATTCTACTCAAGAGTCTTACCAGCTTCCAAACTTCCAGGTTCTTATAATTTAAAAATGGAACTCTTGTCTGCCGTACGCCTAGCTAAGGTTAATCTTTCTGTAATAGAATTGTTTCACTCTGTTTCAAGGTGGTTTACGAAATCATATGATCAAATATTAGAATGATGATTTTTCGAGCCGTTTCCTGATTAGGTTTTTAATGCCGGATCTGGATACGCCTAGCGATCTCAGTTCAATTGAGATTCCCGAGGAACCGAGCCTATACGATGAGCCCTGGTCCTGGCGAAAGCTAAAGGCTATCTTGCGCCAGTTCGGGCCGGCGGCCATCATCGCCTCAGTGAGTATTGGCGCTGGGGAGACGATTCTGGTGGTGCGGGCAGGTGCCTGGGCGGGCTATGATCTGCTCTGGCTGGTCCTTCTGAGCTGTCTGTCCAAAGGGATTTTTGTCATCTACTTGCTAGGGAGATACACGGCGATCAGCGGTGAGCACGTGGGGCAAGGACTGGCCAGGCTACCCGGTCCCCGGGGATGGTTGCTCCTATTGATCGTGGTGATTGGAATGATCTCGACTCCGATGGGGTTCACGGGGGTGGCCAAGCCTTGGGGAGATCTGGCCTACTTTCTACTGGAAGATGTTTTGTCAGATTTTGGTTCCCGATTCTTTTGGCAGAATCTGTTCACCACGGGCTTCATGCTCTCGGCTGTGATGATCGTGCTGCGCCAATCTTTCGCAGCGCTCGAAAAGCAGCAGATTGCCATCTGTGGGGTACTGGTCCTAGGCACGATCCTGGGGACCCTATTAGTCTGGCCAGACCTGATGTTAACGGTGAAAGGCAGCTTCAGTTTTGGACGCCTACCCGATTTTCCCTCGTGGGCGCCGGAGGACGCGGTTCGACATCCCTTGCTGACGATGGCAACGCTCTTTAGCTTTGTGGGCACAGGGGCCTTTGGCTATCTGGCTTACTCCAGCTGGGTCGGACTCCATGGTTGGGGGCTCACAGGGCATAAGCAGATCGACTTGATTCGTGACCGAGCCCCACAACGGGACCGAATCGATTACTTGCCGGAAGATCTGGGGCAGATAAGACGGCTTCGTAGACTCAGCCTACCGCTCAAATGGGATATTGGAATGGGAGCTGTGGTTTTGTGCGTGGTTACTGTCGCTTTCATGGTCTCCGGAGCAGCCGTTCTATATCCTCTCAAGCGTGAGTTTCACGGTTGGAACCTTCTGACTCATCAGGCAGACGTGTGGAAGAACATTCATCCAGGTCTGATCTGGGTCTATTACGTCGCTGTCACGGTGGCACTTTGGGGCACTCTGCAGGCCACGCTCGAGATTTTCGGAAGAGTAACCCGAGATTTTTTTAATGCAGTGTGGCCTGAGCGCGAGTGGGAATATGACAGTTTTAAGAAATTCTTTGGATTTTATATTTTCATCATTGCCATGATTCTGGTCTGGGGTGATGTCTCCTTCGACGTGCTCAGTCAAATCTCTGGCTTTCTGAATGGGAATTTGGGAATAACCTTAATCATGGCCGCGGCGCTGTATCTGAATTTCAAGCTACCCCGGGGCTATCGTACACGCCTACCGATAGTCTTCGGTGCCATCGCCACCAACATCATCATGATCTTCTTCGCCGCCATCAGCGCCTGGGGTTTGTACAACAAAATGCTGTGAGTTGCCTCAAGGATATCGATTCTTCCACTTTAGAGTCGGTGACTCGCTGGCTTGTGCTGCGGCACTGGCAGCCGCCCCCGGTCAAGGATATGCATCTTCGGCATGGATGAGGATCAGATAGTGTTCATTCAGGACAGTTGTTTATATTGGTCGACCACCCTGCTGGCGCCCTGGTTGATGAGCGACAATTCATCGACCACCTCAAAAAACCGGCAACCGGATTTGATCCATTGTCCCGCCGACCTTGGTCCGCTAGTCGTGGTGCCAAAAGCCACCTTGTGTTCCAGGCAACACGTCAACACATGGTGCATGGCCTTTTTCAACCGGGGATGGTCGTAATGCCCGGGTACACCCATGGCGATGGATGAATCATAGGGTCCCACATAAACCGCGTCGAGGTTAGGGGTGGAGACGATCTCCTCGGCGTTTTCGAATCCCGCAACTGATTCAATATGGGCAACAAGGCTGGTGGACTGGTTGGCCTTCTTCAACCAGTCTCTGTCATCCTCGGGGGGGACGTAGTCCACGTTTCCGAGCATGGGCGCTCCGGCCCTTGATCCTTGGGGAGAAAATTTCATGAGATCTAACAAAGCCTCGAGTTGTGGTCGCGATTCGGTGCGAGGTAGTTGGATCGCCGCCACGCCTGAATCCAGAACCCGCGTCACTTCGGCCCGATCGACTTGCCCAACCTTGCTGATGACAGGTAACCCATTATCACGTGCGCACTGAACGAAGTCGGAAAATTCGGGTCCCAGGAAAGTGGTATGCTCGTTTTCAATGAAGATGAAATCGAACCCGGCCTGCTTGTACATCTTGACCAGGGAAGGCCGAAGGTATTCGTGGACAAGGCCTCCCAGGAGAACGCTATTCGAACGCAGTGCGGATTTGAAACGGCATCCCAGGGCCGTTGGGTCGTTTACGTTTCTCATAGGTGTCATTACAGCTCCAGCGGTTCTGGGGTTCGGAGGACAAACGTTTTCTTGATAAACTCGGGTACGACCCAGATGGTTTTGAGACCCAGGGGGAAATTGATGAAATCGCCTTCTCTTAGCGTGACCGCTTCTCCATCTTCCGGGGTAATGGTCACTTCGCCTTCCAGGATCATCGCAAACTCATCCCAGGTGAAATCCCAGGAAAAACGGCCCACGGTGCAGCTCCAGACGCCATGGGTCACTTTCAGATCGGGTGACTGAGCGTTGATCCAGATCTTGGCCTGTGGATTCCCTTCGAGGATTTGTTCCTCAGGGATGGGAAAATCGACCAGTTCTACAGAGGATTGGGAATTAGCAATCGGTTGAACGTCGGTTGGTTGCGTCATGGTGGTCTCCTTTAGGGGTAAGGTGCCGGAATGGTGTGGGTACCCCTGAGTCGTTTTGTAAAGTACCAGCAGAAAGCCGAGTGGTCAAGGCTTGATCCTGCGCCGTCGTCCTCATCGCCCCATGGCATAGGTATCCCTCCGGGGATCGGCGCCGGCACTCAAGATGCCGGTGTCGGGATCCACGGTGATCACCGACATCGCACCCATCTGTATGACCCAGCCTTTGGTGATGTCGATGTCGTGGCCACGCTTTCTGAGATCTTCGGCAATAGTTTGGTCTAACCGGTTTTCAAGATTCAATCTCCCGGGTAGGTATTCATGGGGCCAGAAAGAATTAGGGAAATTCCACGAGGTGAAACGTGGCTGTTCCACCGCAGCCTGGGGGTTCATGCCAAATGCCACGATGTTTAAGAATGCTTGAACCATGGCCTGGCACTGGGCATCGCCCCCCGGGCAGCCAAAAGGCATGAAAAGTTTTCCATGTTTAAATGCAATAGCCGGATTGGGAGTCAGTCTCGGACGTTTCCACGGTTGAAGGCTGGAAGCATGATCCGGCTCCAGCCAGTTCTGGTACCCTCGGCAAGAGAGGCTGAAGCCCAGCTCGGGTATGACCGGGTTGAGGGTATTCTGATCGCTCGGGGTAGCGGAGAAAGCATTACCCCACTGGTCGACGACACAGGTGTAACTGGTATCGCTCTGAACGGTGGTGGTTGGCCCTTGGTCAGCCAGCCGGGCCCCAATCACCTTGACCTCGCCCTCGACCAGGCCGGGCCGGGGCAATTCGGGGAAGGCGGTATCCATGTTGATGAGGCCACGTCGTTCCCGGGTGTAATCGGAATCCATCAGGAGTTCGATAGGTACGTCGATGAAATCGGGATCACCGTAATGATGCTCCCGGTCGGCGAAGGCGAGGTTCAGAGCTTGCGATACCAGGTGGATATAGTCGCCGCTGTTGTGGCCAAGTTTAGTCAAGTCGTCGTTCTCAAGCATCTGGAGAACCTGGGCCACTACCGGGCCCTGACACCAGGGCCCGCAGGTGAAGATCTCGTAGTCCCCCTAGGAAACTAAAAACCGAGACTCATGTCCCACGCTGAAGTCATGTAGGTCTTCGTACCCA
The DNA here is from genome assembly GCA_964569605.1 of uncultured Acidobacteriota bacterium. Taxonomy (GTDB): domain Bacteria; phylum Acidobacteriota; class UBA6911; order RPQK01; family CBDAPI01; genus CBDAPI01. The sequence goes on along the minus strand of CAZMUJ010000091.1, from coordinate 7,843 downwards.
AGGAGGCCATCCTGCTCTTCGCTGAATCGCGCCATGTCGTGGGCAAGTTCGCCTCGGTAGAAGAAATTGCGGGCTGCCCTGATAGCGTCGCCTCGTGAACCACCAGCATGATTCCTCTCCGCTTCAATGAGTCGTTCGAAGGTTGTGGCCAGCGCGCTCTGAACCAGCCGTTCTCCGGCCGCCGGTACCTTTTGGTCGGGCATAAAGATGGACCGGTTGCCGGGCCACACCGGGTTATTAGAGAACTGGCTTTCCATGTCGTCCCGAACAACCTGAGAAACAGGAAAGCCATCCCTCGCCAGTTCCAGGGCCGGGGTGATGACTTGTTCCAGGGTCATGGTGCCGTACCGCTCCAGAGCGGTTAGCCAGGCGTCCGGCGCCGAGGGAACCACCGCGCGCAGGATGCCTGGGGGCAGGTCGTTGTCGCAGTGTTTGCGGAAGTACTCGATGGAGGCTGCGCGCGGCCAGCGTCCTAATCCGCTGATGGTGATCACCGAATCCGATTCGGCGAGGTAAATGATGATAGGGGCCACCCCGCCGAAGTTGGTGTTTTCCGGTATGACCACGTTGATGGCGATCCCCGATGCCACCCCTGCGTCCACCGCGTTCCCGCCGTCTTCGAGAATACGGTATCCCGCCGCTGCCGCCAGGTAGTGACCGGCGTTCACCATGTGGGTGGTTCCCATCAACGGGGGTCGATATGTTTGGAAATTAGTCATGGTTTAGAACTTGTCTAATTTGTTCGATGTTATATTAAACGGTAGAAATGTCCTTGAAAATCTAAGTTGAAATTATTTACGAACACAAACATCCATTATCACTGTTTGAATATAATCAATATATCTTACTCACAGTGGGTCGATCCTGTACAATTTATTGCCAGAGGTGGGGACGTAGCTCAGCTCGGAAGAGCGCCTGAATCGCACTCAGGAGGTCGAGAGTTCGAATCTCTTCGTCTCCACCAATAGTATCAATGCTTTACAGCGATTAGTGTTTTCCTGAAATCTCGAGTGGGACGGTTTTTGGGACGGTGCCCCACACCAACGCTCGACAATCTCGCCGGCCTTCTTATCCCCATGGTTGTAGGAGTACTCCTTAACGGAAAAAGCACCTAGATGAACAGGGATGGCTCGGTTGAAGCAGATCCGGAGCGAGGAGTCCTCTCCAACCCAAACGCCTTCAACGTTGCGGCCAAAGGGCTCGATCATGAAACCAAACAGGCCAGCGTTGATTGTCCCCAGGCGCTGGCCAGGGAGCAGTTGGATGGCCTGTCCCGAGGAGTTCGCCTGACCAGCAGCTTGAATGATGCCGGGCCACATCGAGAGACCGCTCAGAACCGCGCCGCCGACGGGTCAACTAATCGGAAGGATTTCTATCTGAAACGACATTCTTCATATTAACTTCGGATCCGAGTTGATCTGACTTCACAGCTTTGACTACTTCAATTCTATAAGTGCGGATATGCCATTGGCAATATTATTGACTTGGAATGCAATGTCGGCTGTATCAGATGAAATGATACCTAGTTTGGAGTCGATTGATCCCAAGAGTTTGTGTGTGTTGTCATCACTTTGTAGGGCAGAAGCTTTTACCTTCATTGGTTTAAGCCAAGGATTTAATGCATTCATCAAAATACCGATTGAAATAATCGCTAAAAGCACCTTTGTCATTTTGTCCATTACTAGTCCTCCTTATTGCGCAGGTTTTTAGTTTTTCTGACCGACTATGTTCGCGCGCGCATACGCTTCTTTAAATCTAGCGTTACATATATTTCCTGTATCCATTTTTTGTTTTCATGGAGATGAAACACTATATTTATGAGCCATATTTGTGAAGGAATTGTAGTCTCATGACACGACATGCTACAGAAGCGTTTCAAAGAGTGTTTTTTTGTTGTGAAAAATCTGGTACGGTTTAGTGAAGGAGCTATAATGAACCAGCGATTATTGATTGTGGGCTTGATGGCGGTATCCATTGTATTGAGTGGGTGCGCAAAAACGGTGACGACGACGCCACCGACCGTAGATGATGTAATGGAAGAAAAATCATCTTTAGCACCTAGCTTTGAAGAGGTGTGGCCAATTTTCGAGAACAACTGCATAGCGTGTCACAGTAGCAACTATTCGCAGAGTGATCTAGTACTGGAGACTTTCGATTCAATGCTAGCTGGGGGGAAACTCCACGGACCAGCCTTAGTTCCAGGGAATAGTTCTGATAGTCCAATGATCCAGTACATGAAAGGTGAGAAGGAACCTCAGATGCCGCCAGTTGGGACGGTGTTAGAGGCAGCTGCGATAGAGATGATTGCGGCCTGGATTGATGCGATGGAGGCTGAGTGAATATCCTTCTATTTGCCAGTAGATTGACACAGATGTGCCGGCCAAAGTTGTGAAGATCTGATGGTTAAGAGACCTTGCCTGGAGTGTCGACTGATCGACCAGAATAATTTTTGCAGCAAGCTGGAGATCTAACTGTCTGTATTTGAGCACATCGAGATTTTTTACGATTCTCACCGGCGGGCACTCATCACTGGACTATTTATTGCCCGTAAACTACGAATTGAGGCACGCTGATGTGGCGTGATTGCTGGAAATTCGATCCGGATAGATGGTCTGGCCTTCTCAATTTCCTCTGTTGGTAACTACTTCAATTCGATAGGTTAAGTTTACAGTAACCCGTTGGCGAGATATTTTCAATTTAAGTGCTATCGATTCAATACTTATCCCAATGAGTTGAGTTCAACCTATTCCTTTTCGAGTGAGAAAGAATTAACGTATGGACGCTCGAATAGCCGCAATGTGTTCAGGAGTTGTTCCGCAACACCCCCCCACAATTGTGGCACCTGCTTCAACAAAACGTATAGCATACTCACCAATTTCATTAGGGTTTAGGGAGTAAACTACTTGCCCATCCACTACCTTTGGGACTCCTGCATTAGGTTTAGCCAAAACAGGTCGGTCAGTACACTTACTTAAACGTTGGATTGCTTCCAGTGTTAGATCGATGTCTTGTCCACAGTTAATACCCAGAATAGTTGCATCAGGATAAAGTTCGGGAATTTGTTCTACCAAAACTCCAAAGTCGGTGGCTGGATCACCTAAATTGTTTCTGCGAGTAATAGCAGCACTGACCAGAATTGGAAGACCTAAATTTTCCACAGCTTTATAAGCGAGTTTAGACTCTTGAGGATCGAAGATAGTCTCGATTACAAGTAAGTCGACCCCCGCTTCTTTTAAGTCCCTCCCTTGCTCCCTATAGGTCTCAAGTATATCCTTTTCAGTGCAAAGTCCCATGATCAATTTGTCTCCTGCTGTAGGTCCTAAATCTCCTCCAACAAAACAGGGAGAATCACCAATGGCTTCTTTAGCAAGGAGCACTGCTTGAGAATTGATTAAACGACTTGTCTCACGAATTTCGTCAGGGTCAACACCATACCCACGAATCGCTTCCAAGCGACCCTTCTGGCGATGCTCTTGAAGTCGTATTTCTGTAGCTCCAAAAGTATTTGTGTAGATGAGATTAACTCCTAGATCGACATAAGAACGGTGAATATCAAGTACTATCTCAGGTCGGGTCACATTCCACTCTTCACCGCAGTCTCCTTGCTCAAGTCCTTTTTTCTGCAGTTCCGTTCCCATGGCTCCTTCGGCCAAAAGAACCTCACCTTTAGCTAATTGTTCCATTAAATTAACAGTGCCAAAATTCATTTTTTTAGATGATCCTTCATACGATTGAAAAGAGTCCTAGTAGAAGTGTCAACCTCTAAAGTCTGATCTCAAATTCAAAAACTGTTTCCTCTACCTTATGACAAGAACAGGGAGACGAATTCTTCTTATTGCCAACTTTTTCCATCAAAGACAGAATCAAATTGACCTCGATCTGAGCTCCACTAAAACACACGCATTATAGACTACCTGCAGCTCTGCCTCTTGGCAAAAACTTATTGCCTCTGCTGATTCCGCTCCAGGTTGCATCCAAACCCTTTCGATCCCTACTTCAGCACACTCCTTCACCAAGATTTCCGTTTTCCTAGGAGGAGTAACAATGTTGACTACCCCTGGTTTCTTTGGTAAATCTTTAATATTTTGATAGATCGTTCTACCCTCGTAGTTCCCTCCTCGGAGATTAACAGGGTAGACTTTGAAGCCGACCTGAATTAGGTCTTGATATATAATGTGACCAAACTTGTATTCACATTTTGAGAACCCTACAACCGCCCAAGTTCTATCGTGCAAACATTCGGAAATAAGGTCCCGTTGACTCATGGGTAGTGCCTTTTAAATTCTGTGTTCGTAGGGTGTTACTCATTTATCTTCTTTGGTTTTCACGTCCTACTATCTTTATAGCCATATTTGTGTGGCAATGATAGTCCTGTGAAACGACATGTTACAGAAGAATGTAACAACGTGTTTATTTAATGCAAAAAATAACCTCATCGACTCTACCAAAGATAGCTACGGGGGAAAATCGATTCAGGTGAGGCTAGAGGTCACTTGTCCCAAGAGCTCTTCCCCTTGGGCGTAGCGGTCAAGGTTGTCAGCGGCGAATTGTGCCCGTTTGCGCGAAGTCCCATCGGTCGAACCTGCTGTGTGGGGCATAGTGAAAACATTGGGCAGTTGGTAGACGGCTAAGCTTGGGTCAGGTGGTTCCTGAGTGAAGACGTCGAGCCCAGCCCCGCCCAGACGATTATTAACAAGGGCATGGTAGAGTGCATGTTCATCAACGAGCTCGCCGCGGGCGACGTTTATCAGGCAGGCGGATTCTTTCATCAGGCCGATGCGCTGCGCGTTGATGATGTGTCGGGTTTGGGGTGTCAGATGAAGGTGTAGAGACAAATAATCGCTTTCAGACACTACGCTGTCTAGGTCGTCGGGGCCACCGAGGAAGTCGGGTTCTATTTCGGCAAGGATTTCTTTCTCGATGGGGCGAACGTCAATAGTCCAGATCCGCAGGCCAAAGGGTCTGGCTCGTCTGGCTAGATCCTGTGCGCTGGCACCGAAGCCGATCAGCCCAAGGGTGCGGCCGATGAGCTCAGTGCCGGTGGGGAAATACATTTTTCCGCGGTCAAAGTTTTGCCGGGCTTCGTTGTAACAGTGTGCATGCATGAGGATGAACATCATGGCACTTTGGGCCATGGCCACACTACTAAACTGTCCAGGGGTGTGGGCAAGAAGAAGTCCGGAATCGAGAATGCTCCCGACATTGATGTGGTCGAGACCGGTAGTTTGTGCCTGGAGGAATTTGACACCGGATTCAGCAGCTAACGCCAACAGGTCTGGGCTGATATTGCCCCCCAGGTCGACTATCACTTCGATACCCTCGAATTGAGGCGCTGCTGCTTGATCGCAGTCGAAGATTTGCAGTTGGTGACGGCTGCTTATGGCCTCGATGACATCATTACTCCAGGGCGTAGCCAGCTCGGCGACAGGATGGGGAAGGAAAAGTACATTGAGTTTACGCATGGCGGAGTTCTCCAATGAATGATTGTGTTTAAGCTTAAAGATCAGAGCCGATATTTTAAAAGAACAGTGCCACAGATTCTGTGACTTTTCTTGTTTCCTCTTTTGAAGGTGTTAATTAAGACGTTTAGTCGCTACAAACATGGTTAAAACTTTCCTGTTTGAGTCTGGATCATCCCATTAATGGAATGGAATCAGATGAGTAGATTTACGCCAATATTTCCTTCACCACGTGAGCTGGGTTGACACCTGTCAGCCTAGCATCTAGTCCTTGATGCTTATGGGTAAAGCGTTCGTGGTCAATGCCAAACAGATGCAGAATGGTGGCCTGAAGGTCCCGGATGTGAACCGGATCCTTGATTATGTTGTATGAGAAGTCGTCCGTTTCACCATGAACTACACCGCCTTTGACGCCACCGCCGGCCATCCACACACTGTAACATCGTGGATGGTGGTCACGACCGTAGTCGGTAGGTGTGAGTTTGCCCTGGGAATAGATCGTTCGCCCAAACTCTCCGCCCCAAATGACAAGCGTGTCTTCGAAAAGGCCTCGTTCTTTCAAATCTTGAATCAGGGCCCAGGAAGCACGGTCGACGTCTCTGGCCTGTGCAGGGAGAACTTCGGGTGCAAAGGAATGTACGTCCCAGCCCCGGTGATATATCTGGACAAATCGCACACCACGCTCGATGAGTCTCCTTGCTCTTAATGCGGCGTTTTGGAATTTCCCGGGTTGTTTTGCTTCTTCACCCCAGCGTTTGAAGGTGCTTTTTGGCTCACTAGAGAGGTCAGCCATCTCTGGTACTGATGTCTGCATACGGAAAGCCATTTCAAATTGTTCGATTCGTGCGAGTGTTTCTGGGCTGCCAATCGATTCGTTTCGGATCTGATTCCATTTGCTGAGACCGTCAAGCATTTTCCTCCGAACATTTCTTGACACGCCGTCGGGATCCCTAAGGTAGAGCACGGGGTCCACACCTGCACGGAGACCTACACCAGCGTACTCAGCAGAAAGAAAGCCAGAACTCCACAATTTTGCGGAAATCGCCTGTACACCCGATTTGGGGTGACTTTTCTCAGCATTCATAACAACGAACGTGGGAAGGTCACGATTCATACTACCTAGACCATAAGCAATCCACGATCCGATACATGGTCGACCGGCTACCTGCTGGCCTGTCTGAATAAAGGTTATAGCGGGCTCATGATTGATTGCATCAGTGTGCAGGGATCTGATAATGGCGATGTCATCGACCATCTTTGCAGTGTGAGGCAATAGCTCAGAAATCCATGTACCATTCTGTCCGTGTTGATTGAATTGAAAGACAGACGGTGCGATTGGGAAGCGAGCCTGTCCGGACGTCATGGTGGTCAGACGTTGCCCCTGAAGCACTGATTCCGGAAGATCCTTGTCGTACCAGTCCTTCATCTTGGGCTTATAGTCGAGTAGGTCCATCTGTGGGGGCGCACCCATCATGTGGAGATAAATGCATCGTTTTGCCTTAGGTGCAAAGTGTGGCAGGTTTGCCAAACCCCCAAAAGGTTTGTCACTTTTGGATACACTGAAGCCTTCCTCGGTCAGAAGACTGGCTAAGGCAATACCGCCGATACCCTTGGCTGCTTGGGAAAAAAACTGCCGTCTGGTCTCTGCAAGGATCGCTTTTTTTTTGTATGTATGCATTTGTAGCCCTCTCTGCGTAGCAAAAACGCAAACGTTTTTGCTGCAAAACGTTCTATTACTTGTTTAATACCTCGTCTAAATTCATTATTTGGCTTGCCAGCATGGCCCAGGCTGCCGACTCCCTCACGGGCAGCGCCTCATCAGCTGGCGAATCGCCAACAGCAAGCAGCTTCCTCGCTTCCTCGATGTTCATGCTGTAAAGGTCGACAAACCCGTCGTAGGTCTGTTTTGCCACTGCGCGTTCCTTTTCATCAATATGGCGTGCAAGGAGGCGAATCGTGAGGTAATTTAGCCGCCGATCAAAGTCATCTCCTGCTTCACGCATGGCTTTTTGCGCCAGGTAGCGTGCCGCTTCGACTAATTGTGTGTCATTCATCGTTACTAGTGCTTGGAGGGGTGTGTTAGTTCGGTCCCTTTGCACCGTGGAGTGCTCCCTTGAGGGTGCATTGAAGATAGTCATTGCGGGAGGGGGAGCGGAGCGTTTCCAGAAGGTATATATACTACGTCGATAGAGTTTGGCACCGGAGTCCTGTTGGTAAATAGCGGTGTTACTGCCGGGCATTGACACACTTTCCCATACGCCCTTTGGTTGATAGGGGTTCACACTTGGACCTCCTATCTTTCGGACCATCAGTCCACTCGCTGCCAGCGCATAATCCCGAATCATTTCACCATCCATTCGAAAGAGTGGCCCACGTGAGAGCAG
>CAZMUJ010000090.1:0-3477 GCA_964569605.1 uncultured Acidobacteriota bacterium | reverse complement strand
GGGTCAGTTTTCCCTAAAAGAAGGAAGGCAATTAGGGAAAGCTTTTCCAAGGGCTCCTCTATATGGTGTTATTGGAAAGCCAGTCCGGCATTCCTTGTCGCCTGCCTTAGTAAATGGTCTTTTTCGACACTATGGTTTTTCTGGGAGCTATATCCGTCTTCCTCTCGATACTCTAGATCCCTGGTTTCAATATGTTGAGAAATCTAGTCTAGATTTTCACGGATTTAGCGTAACGCTTCCTTTTAAAACAGATGTCATCCGTTTTTGTCAGAAATATGATTCGCCGGTTGGGGCCATCAACACCCTCTGTGCACGGGGTGATAACTGGAAAGGATTAAATACTGACTATACAGCTTTTTTGTCGCCACTTCTTTCACGATTGTCTCTTAAGGGTGCCTCAGTTGTTGTTATTGGGAATGGTGGAGTTGCCCATACGGTTGTAAGTGCTTTGTTGGGACAGGGTGCAAGGGTTACTATTACGGGTCGAAATAAAGACAGGCTGGCCCGTTTTGCGCGGCAATTCAAGTGTCCTTCGGTTCTTTTGCAGCACCTCAACAGCCATGCTGATTTATTAGTCAATACGACTCCTGTGGGCCAACATCCCAATATCGATTCTTCTCCTCTCACTAAGTCACAACTTGATTTCGATGTTGTCTATGACTTGGTCTATAATCCGGAAAAAACCAGATTACTGAAACAGGCGAAAGAGCAGGGCGCCCAGACCATAACTGGAATGGAAATGTTTGTTGAACAGGCAGCTCTTCAGTTCCGAGCTTGGACCGGCACGAATCCGAATAGGATTATAATGCGGGATTTGATCCATGAAGAACTTGGGAAATAGATCTGCTTTTTACTTGTAGTATTGAGATGGTTAGAACATGAAACCTGGCCTGGCAACCTAAGACTGAAAACGATACCTAGAATTTATAAGGTTGAGTAATATAATTCTGGAGGTATGTCTAGCTTTTTGCCCTTTGCGATTGATTCGTTGGCACGAATGATTGGCCCACAGGAATCCATTGCTTCCTCACCATCACAGAGATTGGGCGCATTGTGCCGGATTGTGTTGCAAAACCCAGCCAGTTCGTCTCGATAGGCTTGCAACGGACTATAATTGCTGCCGTGCCCAGCCCCAGACACTTGAGTGCCAGCAGCATCTCGCAAACGACTTTCAGAAGCTGACATAACTGGAGCACCTGTTGCCGCAGCTTCGACTGCAATCTGTGTAGCTTTTGTATCTTTTTTACCCTCCGAAAAGAGCATAGCTTCTCGCTCTCGACTTAGAACTATTGTGCCTTCCGTCCCCATGAATTGTTCATAGTAGTGGTCAAAACTATTGGATTGAATTGAAGAATAGGTAAAAGTGAGTCCTTCCGGATAGTCAAAAGTGGTGTAGACATGATCTGGAATCTCCCGTCCGTCCTTATAACGATAGGTGCCTCCTGATCCGTAGACGGCAGTGGGGCGTTCTCCCGTGAACCAATTGACAACCTGAAGCTGATGACTTCCCAGTTCCGCCATTAAACCTTGAGAAAATTTTCTGTAGAGACGCCAATTTTTCAGGTGTTCTAGAGTCGGATAACCGTGTGGAGATGGATCGAAATCAAGGTTAGGAACGTCCCTTTTCCAGGAGCTATTTCGGTGCCATAATGCCCGAATATGATACAGGTCTCCAATAATCCCATCCTGGATCATTTGGTAAGCTTCCTGGTAGAGAAGGTTGTAATTGCGTTGGTGTCCAATTTGTAAATTTCGACGAGTTTGCCGAGCTACGTTGACCATGTTCCTGCATCCCTCAATTCCATGAGCCATCATCTTTTCGCAGAAAACATGTTTTCCTGATTGCAGGGCAGTTATAGTAAGAGGTTCGTGCAGCCAAAGGGGGGCAGCGACAATAATTGCCTCCAGATCGCTCTGTTTTAACATTTGTTGGAAATCAGTAAATCCTTGCGCCTTTGGGTCATGAATGCCTTGGACTTTTTCCAAGCCTTCCTTATAGTTGTCGGGAGCGATGTCACAGATAGCTACCAAATGCATGTGGCTTTTTGGGCAATTTTCGATTAGGGCTTGACCCTGGCCACCACAGCCAACGATTCCCGTACGCACGGGTCGCATCTTTCGGGCTTTCCATAAAAGAGCACCAGCAGGTGGCAATGTGGCGGCGGCTTTAATAAAGTTTCGGCGACCGATCTCTCTCTGTTGTTCAGTTAGCATAAGTTCCTCTCACAGCTTATTTTCCTATCAAACATTATTTCCGCCTTCTGAAGACTGAATTACGGCGTAGGAGCCAGTCCGAAATGAGGATATCAAGTCCGGCCATTTTGCCTGTTGGGATAAAGGCCAAAAAAAGTAACAATAATGCCTCAATTAGTGTTTTGTTGACGTACAATTCTGAACCTTCTGGACCTGGAATAGCGAATCCCAAATAAGGTAAAGGGGGAGATGCGACAAAGAACAGGAGGAGGAGAAAGAAGCCTGATAGAGCTGCGAATCTTGAGAAAAGTCCCAGCATAAGAAACAATCCCGAGAATATCAGACCATAGACTACAGTGAAGTCAGCAAGGCTTAAAAGCATAGGATGTGTCGGGATATATTGGATCAAAGATGCAAAGGGTCCGCTGTCATTTTCTAGGTATCCTTTAGAGGACAAACCTATAGTCCACCACTTACCCAAGCCTTGAAAAAACAGGTGCCATCCTACGACAAAGCGCAGAAAAACCACAAACACCTGTTGCAGGAACGAGAAAGAAACTATCATTAATTACTATTTTCCTTTTTTAAGTGATCCCTTCAGTTCTAGCCAATTCTGGATCGGACCAAAGCAATGGAGATCATACGAGCTTCTCTGGTTTCTTTCCAGTACAAGGGCCCCGACTGTAGGATGTTCTTCGCAAAACAATCGGATCTCATTTAGCGTCATTACGAAAAAAGCCGTAGAAAGAGCATCTGCTTCTGCGGCACTTGGTGCAGTTGCCAGTGCTAACAATTTTCCTACACTTGGATACCCACTTTTGGGATTTATAATGTGTCCGTAAAATTTTCCGTCAATTATGTAACTTTGCTCATGGAGTCCAGATATTCCTAGCCCTGAATTAACAAGATTTAGAACTGCGAAGTCTCTTTTTGTTCTAAGCGGGTCCCGAATAGCCACAGGCCAGCCTTCATTTAAACCACTGGGGTGATTTCCCATTGCGTAGATGCTGCTGAACCCTGCATGAATATGGGCATGATAAACACCAGCTTTTTTCAAGTGACCAGCAGCACGATCCAAGGCATAACCCTTGCCGATTCCTCCGAGATTCAATTCAACTTCTTTTTTTCCCAATCGAACTGTTTGAGTTTGAGCATTTAATTTCAAAAAATGAGAGCCAACGTGACTTTTTAGAAACTCAATTTCCTTGGGGAGAGGCTGCTGTCCTGTTCGACGTAGAAACTCCCAGTAACGGCTATAAGTTCCGCTTGTTATGTCAAAGGCCT
>CAZMUJ010000089.1:0-4128 GCA_964569605.1 uncultured Acidobacteriota bacterium | reverse complement strand
ACCAAGTATTTTCAGTGAGGTGATTCCAGGAAATGCGCTCGCTAGCACTGAGATCTTTGGACCATTCCTGAGTTTACTTCCTTTCGAACAAGTGAGTTCTGCTATTGATTTTGTGAACAGTGGAAGATACGGAAACATGGCGTGTCTCTTTACCCGAAGTGGTTGGGCTGCAAGAAAGTTTCGCTACGAGGTGGAGGCAGGAAATATTGGGATCAATATAGGAGTTGCTGCACCAGTAGCTTCCTTTCCTTTTAGTGGGTGGAAGGACAGCTTTTTTGGAGACCTGCATGGGCAGGGTCAAGATGCGATTGAATTTTATACGCTCAAAAAAGTTGTAGTAGAACGTTGGCTAAGCGAATCTGTGTGATTTTAAATTTGATTCTTTGCCAATGTACTAGCCAGTGAGCAGGGTTTTTAAGGCTAATTCGCTAGTTAAAAGTTTGAGGCGGTTTGTCTTGCTTCCGGTCCAGTTCATATGTTACCCCTCTTGGTTTGTTGATGTGTGTGTCTTTTTGACTGAGAGTGAACAATTATCTCAATGAGGTAGTAGGCATTTAAACTGTAAAAGAGTGTAATAGAATTTGAAAAAATTTGAGGAATAATTGATGGCAGATGGAAGAAAAATGGAAGGCAAACGTGTTCTAGTAACTGGAGCTGGAACCGGCATTGGACGTGGTGTTGCCCTCGAGTTTGCCAGAGAAGGCGCTTCGATTGTCCTGCACTATTGTCATAGCAGTGCGGGCTGTGAGTCCACCGTTGACGAGATTAGGGCTTTCGGTGGGCAGGCTCAGGCAATAGGGGCTGATTTCAGGGAAGTTCGATCGTTACAAAATCTCGCGGCTGAAGCCATTAATTTTCTAGGCGGAATCGATGTTCTTATCAACAATGCTGGAATAACAGCTAATTGTCCCTTTGAAAAAACAACTACTGAGCAATTTGACACCCTTTTCGACGTGAATATAAAGGCCATGTTCTTTCTTACTCAGGCTGTCTTACCTGAGATGGCTAAACATGGAAGTGGTGCTGTAATTAATCTCACTTCTGTCCACGCCTTTGCTGGAAAGACTGATTTTTCTGTTTACGCAGCCACGAAAGGTGCAATAGTGGCATTTACTAGGGAAGTCTCACTCGAGTTGATCCAAAAAGGAGTACGGGTAAATGCAATAGCTCCAGGCTGGGTCCGAGTCGAAAACCACGAGAAAGTTTTAGGCGGAGAGTTTGACTGGGGGACTGCTGAAAGAGGATTGCCAGCTGGTTTCATAGGGATTCCAGCTGATATCGGAAAGTTGGCTATTTTCTTAAGTTCAGATGAATCGCGTTACATAATTGGACAGACCCTAGTTGCAGATGGAGGACAGCTGGCAATAATGCCAAATAGTGGGGATTTTCGAGGCCCTAGTGAATACCAATGGGGTAAAGATTATGTCGATGAGCTAAATAAGAGCAAATTCTGAAAACTAGAAAGTATTTTTTAAACTAAAGCCGGGGGTTAGTTTGGTTTAAATCCGAATCTTTGAGCGGAATTCTGGAAGACCAATGGGACCGGGATTGAGTGAGATTAATGTGCCAGCAGCAGAGCCGAGTTCCTCTCCTTCCGGAAGTCTCCCTGTAGTAACAAATAACTGAGAAAGATCCTTACCCCCAAAAGTTAAGCTGGAGACGAATCTGGCGGGTAATCTGATGCTTCGTTTTAATTTTCCATCAGGGCCATATTGAACTACTTTCCAACCCATTGCCATAGCTATCCATAAGTTGCCCTTACTATCTATCGTCATCCCATCAGCACTTCCTTCATTCTGGTCGAATTCCAGGAAAGCTTGACGGTTACTGATTTCGCCTGTTTCTTGCTTGTAATTGAATTTCCAAACTATATTGTCGAGCGAGTCAATAAAGAAAAAGAACTTTCGGTCCAGACTAAAGGCCATTCCGTTTGGAATGCCAACTTCTTCTAATACCACCGAATAAGAACCGTCGCAATTGAATCGATAGAGACGCCCACTTCTTTTTTCCACATTTTTGAACGGCATTGTTCCAGCATAGACTCGTCCCTCAGGATCAGCGGTGAGATCGTTAAAGCGTTGTTCGATTTCGGCCGGAATACTATCGACAATGGTTCGCGTTAGCTGACCATTGTCGCAGACCGCTACGGTCCCTTTGTCCATGAAAAGTAGTAGAGAACTATCAGCTTGGAGAGTAAACCCACCTACTATCCGTCCTTCATAGTAAAGTTGACTTTGACCCGTGCTCGGTTCATACCAGAAAAGCTTACCTTCTAAGATGTCAGTCCAGTAAAGCTTTTTGTGGTCGGGGTGCCAGATAGGACCTTCTCCGACTGTACATTTGAAATCAGCTACTATTCTGTGAGTCATGGCTTAAGTTAAGATCCAATTTGTTTCAAGTGCTCCAGAATACGTTTGGTCATGATATGTTCTGGAAAACGTCTCAAGTATTCTCTCCATATGCTAACTGCTTTGGTTCTATTTCCCAAGTTCAATTGGATTTCTCCCTGGAGTGCCATAGCATGGCTCACCAAATTGGATTCTGGGAATCGTATTCGAAGATCTTTGAGGATGTCAAAAGCTTGCTTTTCTTTTCCCTGCTGGGCCAGAGTGATGGAGAGTGAAAAATAGTTCTGTTCGAGTTCCAAGATGGAATTTCCTGTGATCAGTTCTCGGTAAATTCTTTCAGCTCCAGAGTAGTATTTTCGTTCAAGATATTTAGTTGCTAGCTCTCTCTTAGCTTCTGTTAATCCAGGGTTTTTTCTGACTTTGGAACGTAGCTGAAGAATTGGAGTTAGACTGGCTTTGGACTTATTGAGAACTTTTTTTAATTGTTCAGAAGTTAAAAATCCTGAGGTTTTTTCAAAGAGTTGTTCTTCTGGATCGATCAATAGAGTTGCCGGGTATTCTAATATCCTAAAACGTTTCTGAGCTTGTCTTCCATCTTGATCTGTTTCTGCATTGAGACGGAGCCAGACATATTTGGGTCCCAGATCCTGGATAACAGAAGGATCACCGTAGGTTTTAACATCCATTATCTTGCACCAGCCACACCAGTTCGTATATAGATCAAGAACTATTAGTTTTTCTTGTGTTTTTGCGACCTTGATGGCTTGTTGCCAATTAGAGATCCAATTCAGATTTCCTGGAGCTTTCTTGACCGCATACAATGGTATTCCAAAAAGATTGACAAGCAGGATAAGAATGATTGGCTTTAGGATCACTGACATACGAATTTCATGGAAACATTGAGGTTTAATACAGGTACTTAATGGGTAAACAGAAGTCTTGTGTCAGGTCTGTGAACGGTTGGTTGGTGGTTTAAAAACTTATTTGTACTCCTCTCGGACTGGATAAAAAACCTCTACGAATTCTGAGGTTTCTAGAGCCTCTGCCCCGTGAACCTGATGAGGATCTAGAACATAAGATGCTCCAGATCTGACTATAAAGGAATCGGAGTCCTGTTCACCCAGAAAACGCACAGCACCCTTTACCATGAATCCTATCTGGCTAGCTCGATGATTATGAAGAGGAATGCTAGCACCTTTATTTAGCTGAAAATGACAGAGCATTACTTCCTGGTTATACGATAGTGTTTTGCGTACCACTCCATCCATCATTTCGATCCCAGAAACCTGATCAATTGATTTACCTTTCATGTTGCGGCAACCTCCTGTGTGAAAAATATTGTAATGTCATAAATATGGTAGCGTTTACAGAAAGGTTTTGCGAGACAAGAATCAAAAGACAGCCTTTTGCATATGATCAATGAAAGAAGCAGCAATAAAAAGATTGGATTCTCAAGTGTTTTGAAACACTTCTGGGTTGGCAACAAAACGAGGTCGATCCCCTTGCAGAACGGCAGCCATGTCTTCTGCCATAGATTTAAAAATCCGACTCATAGCTCCTTCTGTCATGCCTAGAGCATGTGGGGAAGTTAGACAATTAGGATGTCGAAAAATAGGATGAGAAACATCTGGGGGTTCTGGGTCAAAAACATCTAGGCCAACACCCGCTAAGGTTCCCTTGAGTAAAGCCTCATGGAGGGTGTCTAGGCTGTCAATGATTCCACCACGGGCCAGATTAACCAAGTAAGATCCTTTTTTCACCAACTTCATTTTTTCACGAT
>CAZMUJ010000088.1:0-70280 GCA_964569605.1 uncultured Acidobacteriota bacterium | reverse complement strand
AGAAAGCCCATTCCTGGATCAGGGACTGGTTCAGTGGCAAGTATTCATCGGAGATTTCCAACGGGTTGCGTATCCTTTATGGCGGAAGCGTGAATCCTGACAATATAGCCGACTTAATGAAGCAGACAGATATTGATGGTGTATTGGTAGGTGGAGCCAGTCTGGATGCAAAGAGTTTTCTGAAAATTATCCATTACGAGTCGTAAGTCAATAAAGCCAAAAGTCTGGAAGAATCAATTATGTTTTTGATTATTGCTTTACATATTCTAGTTTGTTGTTTGTTAATTTTGGTGGTATTGCTTCAGTCTGGGAAAGCTGGTGATTTGGCTTCAACCTTTGGTGGAGCAGGTAGCCAGACAGCTTTTGGGACACGTTCTGCCGCAACTTTACTTACTAAGCTAACGGCTATAAGTTCAGCTGTTTTTATGGTTACTTGCTTGATATTAGCCGGTTGGGCCCAGCGTGGTGAATCAAGTGTAATGGAAAATAATCCTTCCACAGAAGTTACTTCTCAAAAAGTTCTGGACTCAAGTGATCAAAAGCCGCATGGAGAGAAGGAAGAGGGTGTGATTGAAAATGAAACAACCTTGCCCGATACTGATAGGGCTCCTGATGGTAGTGAAAAGGGTGCTAGAGACAGTAACTAAGAGAAGTGTGCCGGAGTGGTGGAATCTGGTAGACACACCATCTTGAGGGGGTGGCGCTCTTGCGAGTGTGCGGGTTCGAATCCCGCCTCCGGCACCAATTTCTTTTTTTGAAATGTAATAAGAATTTAGGATCCAAGATGGTTTTAAAGGTGGTAGTTAATTATGAATGAAAAGAATGGAGACAAAAGAAGAGAAAAGTATTATTTTGGATTTTTTGTCTCTTCGTCTAAAGAGTTTCTTGGAGAATGATTGTAGGGGAGGGTTTGTTAGAGGACAAACTCGGATTTACACCATAGAATTTCCCAGAGATTAATTATGCAATTAGAAGGTCTTTTTGTCGCCTTAGTCACACCCTTTTACAAGGGAGGAGTGAACGAGGAAAAACTTCGTGAGTTGGTTCGTTTTCAGGTAGAAAGTGGCACTCAGGGGATTGTTCTTTGTGGGACAACGGGAGAATCTCCGACTCTTTCCTGGTCGGAAATATGTCGAATATTTGAGATTGTGGTTCAGGAGGCTGGAGGAAAAATAACTATTGTGGCAGGTACTGGAACAAATAGTACAGCTGCGACTATTGAAGCAACTTATAAAGCTCGAGATCTGGGGGCTGATATGGCCATGGTTATCACTCCATACTATAACAAGCCTACCCAGGAGGGACTTTTTCTTCATTTTGAAGCAGTTGCTCATTCAGTTGATATGCCTCTGATGATATACAATGTTCCATCAAGAACCGGAGTGAACCTTGAGCCTTCTACAGTAGAGCGACTTAGTGAAAATGACGGTATAGTTGCTCTTAAGGAGGCTAGTGGAAACCTGGACCAAATATCGGAAATCATAGGTCGTTGTGCGGATAGAATTGGTGTTTTTTCCGGGGATGACTCGCTATTTGTTCCAATTCTAAGCGTGGGAGGAGTAGGAGTAGTGTCCGTAGTCGGAAATCTAGTTCCACGTGATCTTTGTGCGCTCTATGATGACTTTCAGAAGTCAAATATCTCTCAAGTGTTACAGTGTCAAAAAAAGCTGTTTCCCCTATGTCGCTCTATGTTCTTTGAGACTAATCCGATCCCGGTAAAAACAGCTCTAAATATCCTAGGGTGGAAGGTTGGGAAGTTGCGACTTCCCCTAGGAGCTATGTCTAAGCCACAAGAAGAAAAACTGGTGAATGTTCTTAATGAATATGGGCTATTGGATCAAATCTGAAATCTAGTATTAGGCTAAACACTTTGCCAAGTATTAGGAATTTAGAAGATGATATTTAAACTGGTGAAAGAGAGTGTTTTGAAAATAAATTCTATGGTTCTCAATCTAAAATATTTTAGATTGAGAAAGGCTCCCTTTCCATTGTCATGGGGATAGAAATTGTAAGGGTCTAAATGGGAAAACAAGGTCTCAATATCGGCTTGATTGGAACTGGGAACATGGGAGGTGAAATCGCCCGTATAGCTCCTGAAAAAGGGCATAATATTGTTGCTGCCTTTAATCGAAATAGACCTCTTTCAGAGGATTCTTTCAATGAAGAAATCGATGTTTGTATCGATTTTTCGTGTCCAGAATGTGTCGTAAATAACGTCTGTATGCTGGCCAATTGGGGTGTTCCTTTAGTTCTTGGGACAACAGGTTGGACAGCTCGATTTGCAGAAGTTAGAGCTCAGGTCATTTCTTCTGAAATGGCGATTGTTCATGCTCCTAACTTCTCGATTGGCGTGGCTGTTTATCTAAGAATTGTGAGAGAGGCAGGAACGCTTTTTAACCAACTTCCAGATTATGATGTATTTGTTCACGAAAGTCACCATAGAAGAAAGGTCGACAGTCCTAGTGGGACTGCTCTAGCGCTGGGGAAAATTTTAATAGATCAGCTGAAGCGAAAAAGTAAAATTGAATCGGATATAGCCGCCGGTCCAATTGCTACTGAGCAATTACAAGTAACTTCGTCAAGAGGTGGTGAACTGCCAGGAACCCACTCTGTATTTTTTGATTCTCTTCCTGATACGATCGAGCTACGACATATAGCCCGAAATAGAAGTGGCTTTGCCTTAGGAGCTCTTTTAGCTGCAGAATGGGTATTAGGAAGGCAAGGAGTTTTTACCTTTGATGATGTTATAGAGGGTCTTTTTGAGTAATTGTTCTGATTTTGCAACGTTGGATCGGAATTGTGAAGTACTCTCAGTTCGTTTGTGTGATTATTGGTATCACTGCAGGAGAAGGTTTCTATAAAAAAGAGGGTTTCTTCAAGAGGCCGATTAATGGATACAGTAAAACAACTGAAAAATAAGATTGAGAAATCATACGAAAAATCGGCAGAAGAATTTAGGAGATCTGATTTAGGACTCTTTGATGAGTTTAAGTCCCTACTTAACGAGGGCGAAATACGTGCTGCAGAAAAGATAGGTTCAGAATGGCAAGTCAACGATTGGGTTAAGAAAGGAGTTTTACTTGGTTTTCGGATAGGGACTTTACAAAACTATTCAATTAACTCTGATTTCCGTTTTTTTGATAAATCTACTTTTCCGCTTAAGAAATTATCCTTATCTGATGAAATTCGTCAGGTTCCCGGTGGTTCTTCAATCCGTGATGGTGCTTACTTGGCGAGAGGTGTTGTTATTATGCCTCCAGCTTATATTAATGTGGGGGCCTTTGTGGATACCGGATCAATGATTGATTCCCATGCCTTGGTAGGCTCTTGTGCTCAGCTAGGAAAACGAGTGCATCTCAGTGCGGCCGCTCAGATTGGGGGTGTCTTAGAGCCAGTTGGAGCCTTACCAGTAATTATTGAGGATGAAGTTCTCGTAGGTGGTAACAGCGGAATATATGAGGGAACAATAGTTTCAGAAGGAGCAGTGATTGGGGCAGGAACCATTCTCACAGGTTCTACTCCAGTGATTGATCTCGTAAAGAAAAAAATCTATCGAAAGTCTGGTGATCATCCTCTCATTATTCCTCAGGGTGCTGTGGTTGTTCCTGGTTCTAGAGTAGTGAAGGGTGAGTTTCCTACTCAGCACGGTGTCTCTATTCATTGTTCTTTAATCGTCAAATATAGAGATGATCGAACCGACTCTTCCACTCTGTTAGAGGACTCATTACGTTAGTTTAAGTGCATGAACTTTGTATATTTTTAGGCAACTGCATAGACGTAATAATTGAGATTAAGGTAGTCCCTTTACTAAACAATAGAGTTTCCTTGCTGCTCTTGGGTTTACCTCCTGCTAGGTACCCCCTATCTATCCCATTTTCCGTAGTTTTGCTCCATGGACTCATGCCCCCACGAAGGTGGGTGGCGAAGCTATACGCTATATATTTCTCCGAAAGCAGGCGAGAACGTTGTCCCGTAATTTTTAGGGGGTGTGGGGTTATTTTTTTGGGAGGTCTGAATTCTTTTAGGGAGGTGTATTTTTTGGGGTCGTGCAGGCTCCGCATACTAGAGAAGGTCCGTTTACACTGGTCCAACTTTTTCTACTAGACTCAGTTTGCCCGGCTTCGACTTAGATAGCGGCGTCCATCGAAGTCACTAAAGTAAGATCTTAGACTTGGATGCTTGATCGGTTCTCGAGATGGGTCGGCTTCCAAGTTTCTCTCGGCCACGTAGGTTTGACCATTACTTTCGCTGACAAGGACATGATACCAAGGCTGCTCTTTGGGAGGCCGAGTTCTGGCTACCGCTTCATACCATTCTTCCATGCCCGAGAAAACAGAATCTACGTCTACTATCACTCCCCGATAGCCAAAAAGGCGATGGCGAACAAGTTGGCCAATGTCGAACCGAGCTTTCTCTTTTAACACTTTACCTTCTCCCTTGGCTCACTGATCTTCATGACTAGGCAGCACCAGGATGTCTCCATCTACACTAACATGAACAGCCAGATGTATTGGTCTACAACAGACCTCACAATCTTCAATATATTCCTGAGATGACACGCTGCAATCGATTACGATTTCGATAGACTCAGCACAATAGGGGCAGTCGACCCAACTTGTATTAACTAACATCTCTCAACATCCATAACATGTCGTGTCATGGCACTATAATCCCCTCACAAATATTTCTCAGGAATGTAGTGTTTGTATACATGAAAATAGAGAATCGATCGAGCTTTCTTTGGTTAGTGGTGAGCCGATCTGGGCCATTGCGGGACGGAATTGTTTGTCCAGGTCTGCCCTACAACGGCATAAGTCAAAACATATACCAAAGACCCTAGCCAAAGCCGAGAAGGCTGGAGAGTTAACTCATGCCGATAAGCTGCTAGGGAAGATCATAGCCTTAGAAGATGTCTTCCAGGAGGTTCTTAGGAAAGCACGGGAGAACGGTGATTTAAGGATATGTCTAAGTGCAGGCAAAGAGCTACGAGAAAATTTTGAATTACTGTCCAGAATAAATGGCCTGCTCGAAAAGAAAGCAAACGCCAATAAATCAATGCCAATCTTTATTCTCCCTCCAAGTCCAAGAGCAAGAACCATAGCCGAAAGCTTTGACCCGGACATCGATCAGAAAGTAGTCAATATCCCATCTAAGAGTATTAACTAATAGGTTCACTGGTCCTTAACTTTACCTGTCCCAGTTTTTGTCCCGCTTGCTGAAAACCCGTCCTTGCCTGGTTTGTCCTTTACTTTTCTGGCTGCTAGGATTATTCAGAACTGCAAATTTCCAAATGTTTGCTTGAGGCTCGCTAATGGCCACTCTACACAAGCTGCTTTTTTCTAGTTATCGGTCTCCTCTGCGCTGGCGCTTTCGCTCTAACACTGGAATTTCTTGGGGCAGGTGGCTATGCCCAAACTGACGAGGAGCAATTCCGTGGCGAGGAACAATTCTAACGGATCTTTACATTTTTAACTCCCACCACGGACTGGGCAATGGTCAAGGCTCGGTCTCTCTGTTCAGGTAGGCTGCTGTCTTTGAAAGTGAGAGTCACGATACCTCCATCTGAAACAACATAAATCTGGACGCTGTAAAGTTCGTTGTCTGTGGAAAAATTCCTCATGATTGTGTTTCGAATTTTTGTGTCGGAATGGCCGACACCAAAAAAATCAGTGACACGATCTCCAGAGGCTTTAGCCCCCTCGGCCGTAGCCTTGCCAAGTGTTGTAATGCCCTTCTTAACAGTTTTACCTGCCTTTTCAACAGTGTCTATAGCAATTTCTCCACCTTGCCCCACTCCTTTTCCAGTATCTTTTACGACTTTGACTGTGTTTTCTCCAGCTATATCCAAGGTTTTGGCAGCACCTTTCCTGATTGATTTTGTCCCAGTGAGGGTTGCTTGTCCTGCTGTATGGACTGTTTTTACAGCGCTCTCAACCGTTTTTGAAATAGGATTTTTGTTGTCTTTGATGATTTCTAGAGCAATAAGAGTTGGTTTGTCGATTACCCCGGAAGGATTTAAACCCTCTTTTTCTTGGAACTTTAAAAGAGCGATTTGTAGTTGTTTAGAAAAAATTCCGTCAATGTTTCCTTCATAAAAATTTCTCTTGATAAGTTCTCTTTGGACTGTGCGATTAGTTGCAGCCTCAAGTAGTTCTTGAGACTCAATCCTTAAATTTAATGACAGAAACAGAGTCCAAACGGTACAGGAAATGATAGCGATTTTCATACTGGAGGCTCCTCCAACCTAGCCCTAAATCTGTTTGTTCTATTTCATGGACACTGCTGTTTCTTGACGAGGGAGCTAAAGCTTCTATTCGAAAAAGATTATAGTAGTGTTTACGTTCTCAGCATTAAAGATTACTACCAAGCCCTGAAAAATAGACAGATGGGGTAGGGGATTTTAGTCTTAGAAGAAAGAAGCGTTATTATTTAAATGCGACAAAAAAAGAGACTTTTTATTAGATGGAAAGGGCAATTTAAAAGCTCAGAATTTCTCAGTCAATAGTTTCTGTTTGTGGAGAGGAATACAAAGGTTCTAGGCGATTTTTTTAATAGAATACCTAGTATTGATAGGGAAGAATATGGTTAGTACTCAATTGGAATATGGGCTTAGAAATTATGACAATTAAAGCCATATCCAAGAACCTTCAAGAAACCATTGTTGAAGGACTCGAGTCTTTTCCGACTATTTTATTTCAAGGGGATTTTCATTGCAGGTCTGCGGTTTTGATGGCAATTTCTGAGCGTGAGTTAGGACCTAGTTTACTTCTAACAAAGAGAACTACTAATGTGTCAACTCATAAAGGTCAGGTCTCGTTTCCTGGAGGACGAAGAGAAGTTTTTGATAGGAATATGGAGGAGACAGCTCTCCGAGAGACATTTGAAGAGGTTGGGATAGATTCAAAAAGTGTTGAGTTAGCAGGACGATTAAATGACTATCTTTCTGTTACGTGTTCTCTAGTAACTCCTTTTATAGGTTTTATACATGGATCTCCGCAGATCAATAAGTCCTCTCAGGAGGTAGCGAAAGTTTTGTGGGTTCCACTTCGATTTTTTTTAAATACCAAGCCAAGAATTGAGATATCTAAGCGTTTTGAGAAAAATACCCCTGTGAGATTCTTTGATTATGAAGAGGAAGTAATCTGGGGTTTGACGGCTAACATAATCATGGACTTTTTAGAAGCGGTGGGACACAAAATCAGGAAGATGGTTTGAGTAAACGATGACGGGTAGAGATAGAAGAAAATTTGTTTATATAACAGCAGGAGCAGGAGGGATGATATGCGGGAGCTGCCTTCGCGATAATTCTTTGGTAAAAGCTTTGCAGAGAAATGGTTCGGAGATAGTTCTGATTCCAATCTACACCCCCCTTAAACTTGATGAAGACGATGTTAGTTTAAATAAGGTGTTTTTTGGAGGAATAAATGTGTTTTTACAGCAGAAGTTTCCATTGTTCCGCCACCTGCCACACTGGATGATTAGTTTTCTTGACCATCCTTTATTACTAAAGAAAGTTGCCTCAGGGTATATTGAGACTAGGGCACAGTTTCTGGGTAAACTAACCCTCTCTATGTTGAAAGGTATTAGGGGTTTACAAGCTAGGGAAGTCGATCGTTTTGTTGAATTTTTGAATTTTTCGATTCAACCAAATCTTGTAAATCTGTCGAATTTGCTTATTTCCGGCATTGTTCCGGAGATAAAGTCCAAACTGGGTATTTCAGTGGTGGTGACTCTTCAGGGTGATGATGTATTTCTAAATCGATTGAAAGAGCCTTATAGGTCCCAAGTAGTTAAAGAAATAAAAAAAATAATCCCTAGTCTTGATGGTTTTATTGTTTTTAGTCGTTCCTATGGCAAGAAAATGGCAAGAATGCTAGATATCCCAAAGTCCAAAATTCACTATGTTCCTCTTGGTCTAAATACTGAAAATTATTCTTGCAAAGTACCTTCCTTGGAGACGAGAAGATCACCTTGTATTGGATATTTAGCAAGGGTTTGTCCAGAAAAGGGTTTAGATGTATTAGTGAAGTCTTTTATAGAACTTAAGCAAAGGGCAGGGATGGAGGAGGTTGAACTTCATGTTGCCGGTTGGTTAGGTTCTGAACAAAGGCTTTTTTATAAAGAAATTTTGTCAGAGTTAAGTAGCGTTGGACTGAAAAAGAATTTTCATTATCATGGAGTTCTTGATGGGCAAGGTAAAAGGGATTTTCTCCGAAATATCGATCTATTCTGTGTCCCTACTCTAGACTGTGAACCAAAGGGTTTGTATGTGCTTGAGGCTCTGGCAAGTGGTGTTCCAGTTGTGGAACCAGATCATGATTCCTTTCGTGAACTCTTGGGTCAAAGTGGTGGGGGTGTTTTTTTTAAGTCTGGTGATCAATTAAGTTTGGTGGATACATTGCAGGACCTTCTCCAAGATCCGGAGCGACGTCAAAAGTTAGCTAGACAAGGGCATCGACGAGTTCATAGAGATTTTACAGCGATGAGGATGGCAGAAGAGACATTGAATGTGTACCATAAAATTATGGGCTGTGCTTGAAAGTGTTCTTGCTCCTAAAACTAAGAAAAACCTTTTATTTGAAACCTTTTAGATTTGCAGTTCTGTCCCAGATTACAGAATGTGGTAGCTGGAATTTAAGATCTGAAATCTCTTAAAATAGAATATGATGCTAGCCGATACTTTTCATCGACCTTTGCGAGACCTCCGCGTTTCAGTTACTGACCGCTGTAACATGCGTTGCACCTATTGTATGCCTAAGGAACATTTTGGTTCTGGTTATAATTTTTTGAGAAAAACAGCTCTCTTGAGCTACGAGGAAATTACTCGTCTAGTCCAAATTTTTGTTAGTTTGGGTGTAGAGAAAGTTCGTATTACTGGCGGAGAACCTCTTCTGAGGAAAAATCTAGATAGTCTTCTGTTAGATTTGTCTTCTCTTCGGGGGCTACGAGACCTTACTCTCACTACCAATGGTCTACTTTTGAAACGATATGCAAAGGGTCTGAAAGATGCCGGATTGAAAAGGATCACGATTAGCTTGGACTCGTTGGATCAGAGAGAATTCGAAGCCATTAATGGAGTGGAATCACGAGTGAAAGATGTTTTGGAAGGGATCCGTGTAGCTCAGAGGGTGGGTCTAAAGCCGGTGAAGATTAACTCGGTTATCAAAAAAGGAGTTAATGAAGGGGCAATCATTGGATTGGCGTCTTTTTTCCGAGGAACTGGTTGTATACTTCGTTTTATCGAATACATGGATGTTGGGAATACAAATCAGTGGCGAATGGATGAAGTTATGCCGGTAGGGGAGATTTTAAAGGTTATTGATGCCTATTACCCCCTAAAAGCATTGGAGGAAAATTACCGAGGTGAGGTTGCACGTCGTTGGGAATATTGTGACGGTGAAGGAGAAATTGGTATGATTTCTTCGGTTTCCCATCCTTTCTGTGGAGATTGTTCACGGGCCCGACTTTCCCCCGAGGGGAGGTTATATACATGCCTTTTTTCTTCTCAAGGTTATGATCTCCGAAAGCCCCTACGTCAAGGAGCTGATGACGAGGAGTTAAGAAATCAAGTGATCCAGATATGGAAGAATCGAAGTGATCGCTATTCAGAACAGAGAGATTCAATCTCATCTGACTATCCACGCGTGGAAATGTCTCATATCGGGGGATAATAGATTCTCTTTCCATGTTTCCTCTATGCTAGGAGATTGTTGCTTGTGATCTATCTTTTCTTTGGAAATTAATTCAGAGAATGGGCAAAGCATGAGCCTATTCTACAAGAGTTATGGGGATGGGTATGAAACTGACTATAAAGACGACAAGTCCCAAAAGACTAAGCCACCGGCGCTTGAAATCCAAGGGATTTTGTTGCATTGGATATGGATGTTTGAAACCTAAATAAAATAAGATCATTGCAAAAAAGATATAGCTAGGTGTAGGGAACGAAAAAATACTGAGTGCTACCAACGTAGCAAGAAGCCCTGCAGAGATCATTTTATGTCTTTTTTCCCCAAATAGAGCATAGACAACGTGTCCACCATCCAGCTGACCAAAAGGAAGGAGGTTCAGACTGGTGGCCAGAAGTCCAAACCAAGCGGCCCATCCAATTGGGTGAAGATTTATTAAGTGCGGATCCCCTTTGAAAAAAACAAAAACAGCGATTTTAAAAAGAAGAGGTTCGCCAAATCGTAGATATCCAGTCTCATTCTCCGTCCATTGCATTTCATTAGAAAGAATCACTCCTAAGGCAAGCAAAGGAATTATTGTGACGAAACCTGCTAGAGGTCCGGCGATTCCAATATCATAAATCTGCTGATTGGATCTAAATGGAGAACGGATGCGAATAATAGCCCCAAAAGTTCCAAAGGGGTTAACAGGAATTAATCCAAGTCCAGGGATTAGAAGAATTGGTGGTGCCGGAATGACATATGGAAGTGTACATTGAATCCCATGAAGACGGCAGGCTATGTAGTGTCCCATCTCGTGTGCAAGTAAAATGGATAGAAGTGCGAATGAAAATGTCAGGGATTGTAGAAGTGTTAATGGATCTTTTAGTGAATGAATTGAGGCCAGCTGCCCATTTCCAGATGCAGACAGAAAACCAATTGTTAAGAAAAAGCCTGCTGTTAAGGTTGTAAAAATAGTAGTGACCAATAGAAAAATTGGTAGTTTCACTGAAGCATAGGGATTGGGCAGTTCAGATTTGTAGTCAGGGATTGCTTGGCGATCCTTAGGAAAGGCAGCGAATGGAGTATCCACAACAGGGACAACTTAACGTGAGAATCTGATCTCTTTTCCAGGTTTAAAACGTACAGTTTTTCCGGGTGGAATTGCAACCTCGGTTCCAGTACGAGGATTTCTCCCAATACCACTTTTACGAGGCTTAATGAGAAAAACACCAAAACCACGCAATTCAATCCGCTCACCCCGTTTCAGGGCCCTTCGTATAGCATCCAAGAAAGAATTGACTGCAAGCTCAGATTTGACTTTACTGAATCCTAATTCTTTTGCTATTTGGTTAACAATGTCTGCCTTAATCAAAGATTCTAGAATCCCTCTCAAATATATAGATTTAAGATACTTTCCCCAGTTTATGGTGTCAAGAAAAAGGGTGTTAAAAGTATAATGGGCAAGGTATTTTATGTCAGATTTGATAACCTTGAAAAAAGTGAGTTATTTTCCTGAATGTGTAGCTGATTTCTCAAAAAAGATAAAACGTGTTCGTTTGGTTAATTAGATGCTATCTAATGTCGCCTGTGCGGAAAATGTTTTTGACTAAAATGCTTAGAAATGAGTGGTTAATGATTTGATTTAATTGTGCATAGCGTCTCTAGTTTAGTTAATTAAATTGTAGGAGTTTCTAAAAGGTTGAAATTGAAAATAATATAAATACTGAGAGGAAAGGAATCGTGGGTGTAAAACCGGATCATTGGATTCAAAAAATGGCACTAGAACATGGAATGATAGATCCCTTTGAGGAGTCGCAAATAAGTTTGGATACGATCTCATACGGTGTCTCGTCTTATGGATATGACCTACGTCTCGACACGGTGTTCCATGTATATAAGGGGTCCGGTTCGGATCTGGTAGACCCAAAAGCAGAAGACAAGATGTCTTTTGAGAAAATAGAGGGACGATCTTGTTTGGTGCCTCCAGGGAGTTTCTTGTTAGCCAAAAGTTTTGAATACTTTAGGATTCCCCGTTCAGTATTGACTATTTGTACGGGGAAATCTACCTATGCTCGGTGTGGTCTATTTGTCAATGTCACACCTTTTGAACCAGAGTGGGAGGGATTTGTAACTATTTCTATTTCAAATCCGGGCATATCCCCGATTAAAATCTATGCTGGAGAAGGAGTAGCTCAAGTGATTTTTCTAGGAGCGGATGATATTTGTCAGACCTCTTATGCTGATCGTAAGGGAAAGTATCAAAGCCAGGGTGAGATCGTGCATGCTAAAGTGGTTCAAAATCTAGATGATTGAACAATTTCCACTGAAATTAAGGATTTTGGGAAGGGTTTTATCCTTACTATTTCTTATTTCTTTAACAGCAGCTTGTGGCTATCGAGTTGCTTACAAAAACCGCCTAGATTTGGGTATTTCTTCGGTAGTGATTAAACCCTTTGAAAATAGTACTACAACTTTTCGTGTAGAGCAGAAGTTAGGACACGCTCTGTCACAGAAGTTTGTGGAGAAGACCAATTGGGAGGTTATGGTTTATCCATCGCAAGCTGATGCGATCCTAAGTGGAGTTGTCTCCAGAATCTCAGTGAGTCCTGTGACCTTTGGTCAAGGCTCATTTGGAACTACGTTTTTAGTCACAATGGATGCGCGGGTAGAATTTAAAGAGAAGATTACAGGAAAAGTTCTTTTTAAAAATGATCGCTATATTTTTCGAGACCAATATCAGATCAATGTTGAGGTGGGACAGTTTTTCACAGAGCAGAATCCTGCGCTAGACCGAATTGCTGAGGACTTTGCTTCCAGTGTTGTCACAGCAATTTTAGAAGCCTTTTAGGTTGCCAAATAAGGGCATGAATTTAGAAGAATTGTACAGAAAAATAAACGATCCCTTTCCTGTCTACCAGGTTTCTTCCAGAGATATCTTCTTGAAGGACACGATATATAAGTTGGCTCAAAACCAGGTTAGGAAGGAGGCCCATAGCTTTGATTGGGGTGTATATGATTTAGAGGAAGATGTCGAATCCCAATTGGTTACAGAGGCAAAAACTCTTCCTTGGATGAGCTCGAGGCGATGGTTGTATGTGCGGAATTCCCATCTGGCAGGGAAAGAGCTTCGAAGCTATTTGAAAAATCCTTCAAAACGAACTGTTGTGATACTTGAAATTGGTAGAAAGCCTAAAAAGTGGCCTAGGTTTCCTACTATCAAAGATACAAAAATAGACCTAAATAGATGGATTGAAGATCGAATAAAACGTAACCAATTTAAAATTGATCGTTTGGCTGTTCAGGAATTAATTGAATTGATAGGAGATGAC
Organism: uncultured Acidobacteriota bacterium; assembly: GCA_964569605.1. Lineage (GTDB taxonomy): Bacteria > Acidobacteriota > UBA6911 > RPQK01 > CBDAPI01 > CBDAPI01. The sequence goes on along the minus strand of CAZMUJ010000088.1, from coordinate 57,283 downwards.
CGGCAGCGGCTGACTCAGGAAATAGACAAACTTCTTCTTCATTGTGCAGGGACGGGACATATAAATCGTCAGTCTGTGATGGAATTAACTCAACAGACAAAGGATTATGATGTTTTTAATCTTATTTCTTGTCTGGCAGAAGGAAGGTCCAAAAAAACTCTCCAGATACTTAACCGGTTGTTTTATCAGGGGATGAATGGAACTAAAATTCTGGCACTTCTTTATTGGAATTTTCGCCGACTCCTTGTGGCTAGGGAAAGACTTGAAAACGGCGAAAACTATGCAGGTTTGATTAAGGAACTCAAGATCTGGAGCTATCGAGGGAGGCGGAATGAATTAATGAAAACATCTCCAAATAGACTTGTTGAAATTCTATTGAGGCTACGTGAAGCTGACAGGATGTGCAAGACGAGGAATATAGACGATAAAATTATTCTTGAACAACTGGTTGTTGACGTCTGTTGTAGAGCATCTTTATAATTGCTTTCTTCTTTAGGAGTAATGGTAACTATTATGCCCAACATCAAATCTGCCAAAAAACGCATGCGACAGAATAGAGTCAGACGTATACGTAATCGTGCTGTTCGTAGCAACATGCGTACGGAAATTAAGGAGCTTAGGAAGATGATTTCTGACAAAAACTTGGATCAGGCACAGCTCCAACTCAAAAGGGTTTACTCCGTGATAGATAGAACTGCTCAAAAAGGAATGATCCATCCGAATACTGGTGCAAGATATAAATCACGGCTGAGTCGATTGTTCGACTAGTGACTCTAAGTAACAAAATCAACCTTTCAGACCATGCTGCTGAAGTGCTTTTTGATCTTCAGGACAGAAATCTTCGTTTTTTAGAAGGTCTTTTTGAGGTCGATATCCATGCTCGGGGTTCCACTCTAGGAATTAAGGGAAGCCAGCCAAATGTGGACGCAGTGGAGCGGATCCTCCATGATTTTTCAGATCTTATCGGTAAAGGTCAGCAGTTCTCGGCCGGGGAATTACAGGAAGCATTAGAGCAAATCGCCCAGGGAGCAGCGGCAACACTCCATGACTGTTTTCCTAAGCCTGTCGTTCTCAGAACTCCTACCCGAATGATAGTTCCAAGAAGTGTTAACCAGAATAGGTATGTAGCTAAGATGGACGCCGCTGATTTGGTACTAGCAATTGGTCCTGCAGGGACTGGGAAAACTTTTCTGGCTGTGGCCAAAGCGATTTCTTTCCTATTGGAAAGAAAAGTGGATAAAATAATTTTATCTCGACCTGCAGTTGAAGCAGGTGAGAAACTGGGATTTCTACCCGGTGACTTGCAGGAAAAAGTGGACCCCTATCTTCGTCCTCTTTATGATGCTCTTTTTTTCATGCTTGATTCCTCTAAAGTCGAGCAGTTTTTGGAGAAGCAAGTTATTGAAATCGCTCCCCTTGCATTTATGCGAGGCCGCACTCTTACTAATTGTTTTGTAATCTTGGATGAGGCTCAGAATACTTCAGTGGAACAGATGAAAATGTTTGTGACTCGAATGGGACTCAACTCTAAAATGGTAGTTACAGGAGATGTTACCCAGATCGATCTGCCAACGGGACAGGTCTCAGGTTTAAAGGATGCTGAACATGTTTTAAGAGACACTAAAGGAATTGAGTTTGCTTACTTTGATGAGAAGGATGTAGTTCGGCATCACCTGGTTCGCTTGATAATTTCCGCTTACGAGAAACGAAGGAATTTGCGAAAGAAACCGAAAGATTAAATATGATGAAAAATGGATTTTGAAATGAGCTAGATGGCCTACTAATTATAATTGTCGATGTCGATCCAAGTCTCTTTTTGTCGATGTCTGAAATATGACTTGAAAAAGACTGTCGGTATGGGGTTGATCACTGAATGACCTTCTGATAAGTTCTTACTGCGAATGCATCTTTCTTCTATTCCTGAAGAGCGGAAAAAAATAGTCCGATTCAATCCTGGAGGTTCAATATATGGATGAACAAATAGCCAAAGAATATCTGCGTGAAAACAATGATGATTTTAGAAATCTTTTCGATCAGCACAAGGTTTATGAAAAAGAGTTAGAGGAGTGTATCCGTCGCAGGTATTTGAGTGAGAAAGATCAGTTTAAAGAAATGGAACTGAAGAAAAAAAAGTTAATCTTAAAGGATCAGATGCAGCTAATGATTAATGACTATTTTTTGCATCCTATTAGAGATTGAAAGAATATGGAATCAGAACCCTTGTTTATATTGTATCTCAACTAAGGACTTCAGCTGCGTTTTTAGCCAAGGTTGTCTAATTAGTGCAAAAATCACGCAGCCCTTTTTTCCTTTTTTAATAAACTTCAAATCTTTTTCATCGTCCATATGATAGGGCTAATAGCTAAGGATGGTATTCCGTTTTTACTGGTCCCCTTGATAGGGGCAATAGTTTGCTCACTCCTTGGTTGGTGGATTTTAGGGGCCCTGCTATTCTTATTTGGATTGCTTCTTGGCTTTTTTTTTCGGGATCCAAATCGAACTATCCCTCAGCAACCTGGGTTGATTGTTAGTCCAGCTGATGGGAAAGTAATTAAGCTTGTCAACACAATAGACGGAACGGTTGTAAGTATCTTCTTGTCCATTTTTAATGTTCATGTCAACCGTGCTCCGATAAGAGGAGTTGTGTCTTCTCAGAAATACCGTCCGGGAAAATTTAGATTTGCATTTGATGATCGTGCTTCTAAGGAGAACGAGTGCATGACATGGATTATTAAAGGGAGGGAATCAGTAAAGTTTAGTTTGGTGGCTGGTTGGGTAGCACGTCGGATTGTTGCATGGAAAGAACCAGGTGATCAGGTTGAACAAGGTGATAGAATAGCTCTTATACGATTTGGTAGTCGTGTTGACATGACAGTGCCTCCAGGTTTTGTTGTTACTGTTGAGACGGGAAATCAGGTTCGAGGCGGTTCAAGTATTATTGCAATTAGGAAGAGTAAGAGTGACAGATCGAGAAATTGAACAGAGATTGCCATCGAAGGGTAGGCGCAAGCTGAAGAGGACGATTTATATCCTCCCTTCAATCTTTACGGTGGGAAATATTTTTGCCGGTTTTCTGGCCTTGATTGCAATTTTAGGTGCGGAATTTGAGAAAGCAGCAATCGCAATAGGTGTAGCTATAATACTTGATTGTCTTGATGGTCGAGTGGCAAGGCTGGTGAAAGTCACTAGTGATTTTGGTGTGCAACTTGATTCATTAGCGGATGTGATCAGTTTTGGGATTGCCCCTGCTGTACTAATCTATTCCTGGGGACTAGCTGATTTCGGGAGATTTGCTCGGTTTTCAGCTTTTGTATTTCTTATTTGCGGAGTTATGCGCCTAGCTAGATTTAACATTCAGGTTGGTGATTTAAAACATTTTGCAGGTCTGCCCATTCCTGCAGCTGCTGGATTCGTTGCTGCGACAGTTTATTTTTGTCCTGAACCACCAGAAACAGTTTTTTTTAAGCCTGCTTTGGTAGGAGTAACTTACCTAATATCCTTGCTGATGATAAGTACTGTTCGATACCCTTCAGTGAAACAACTTGATTTGGGAAAGGGTAAGTCTCATTTGGTTATCCTTACTCTTGCGATCTTATTGGCTGGAATCTTTTTCTATACTCGCTATGCCTTTTTGGTGTTGGCCTACTCGTATTTTTTCAGTGGACCCATCACACACATGTACCAGTTTTCGAGATATCGGTTACGTTACTCTCGCTGGTTGCGTGTTCGAGGAGCAAGAGTCAAGTAGGAGTGATTCACAGATGTACTTGCCTCCAGTTAGTCAATCTTAAATTCTTCATATAGTTAAAACAGTTTTCCAGAGAGGTAGTAAATTTGAGGGGTGTAGCCAGGTCTGTCAGACATTTACTTCGCCATGGTGAATTTAACAAAGCCATTCGCGTATTGCAGAAGTTGCATTCTGGCGATATTGCTCAAGTTATAATGGAGCTCAAATCTCCTGAACAGGTTCGTATTTTCTCTTTTCTCGTAAGGGAAAACAAGAAATTAGCTGCGGAAACGATCACAGATCTTGGTCTTGAACAAGCGATCCTAATGCTAACTTCTTTAACCGTTCAAGATACCTCAAGTGTTTTGCAAGAAGTTGAGATTGACGATCGGGCTGCATTTATTTCGGATCTTCCTAAAGAACTTTCTAATCAGGTTCTTGAAAATATGAGCCTGGAGGAATCTATACAAGTTCAAGGCCTCCTGCAGTATGAGAAAGAAACAGCAGGACGCATCATGACCCCCAATGTATTTGCTCTCGAAGAGAACCTGTCAGTAAACGAGGCTATTCAGACCATTCAAAAGACAGACGAATTTGAAATGGTGTTCTATTTATATGTTGTGGATGACCATGGCCATCTGGTTGGTGTTGTCTCACTACGACAGCTACTGATGAACAAACCCAGAACTCCTCTTAAGAAAATCATGTCTAGTGAGATGATTTCTGTATCTACAGAGATGGACCAGGAAGAAGTAGCTAACCAAGTAGCCCTCTACGATTTGTTGGCTATACCGGTGGTAGATTATGCAAATAAGCTGGTGGGGGTAATTACCGTTGATGATGTGATTGATGTTATCAAGGAAGAAGCCACTGAAGACATTCTTCATTTAGCGGGAGTGGAGGCTGATGATACTTTTAATAGCACTACCCGTAATTCCGTAACAAAAAGATTACCCTGGCTGGGTCTTAATTTGGCCCTGGCACTTATCGCAGCAACAGTTGTCTATTTCTACAGAGAAACAATTGCTAGTCTTCCCACTCTTGCTGTTTTCTTACCAGTTGTGGCAGGAATGGGAGGTAATTCTGGAACTCAGGCACTGGCTTTAACAGTTCGAAGTCTGGCTCTTAGGGAGGTCAGGTGGAAGAACATTCGAAAAGTTTTCACCAAAGAGTTACTAGTAGGTGTTTCGAACGGAATGGTTTTGGGACTCTTATCGGGTGGAGTGGGCTACATTTGGTCTGGAAGAAATCTTTCAGTGGGTGTGGCACTTGCCGGTGCTATGCTTTGTACAATTTTGCTTTCTGGAATACTAGGTACACTCATTCCAATGATACTCAATCGAGTTGGGATTGATCCGGCTGTTTCTTCGGGGATATTTCTTCATACACTAACTGATATCATTGGGTTTTTCTCTTTTCTTGCGTTAGCGGCTTTTTTTTTAGGAGCCTTCGGCGGATGAGCCATGATCATTCTGATGCACTTACTCTCAGGAGTTATCCATATTCAGAGACTCATCTGATAGTAATTTTCTTGACTCGTAACAATGGACAGTTGAGAAGCATAGCCTATGGTGCTAAGGGTGGAAAAAATCGGCGCTTTGGTAGCGGATTGGAACCCTTAACCTATTCCCGGATTACTTATTCTAGTAAAGAAGGCCAAGAGCTGGTGGTTCTACGAGATTTGGAGATTATTAATGCTTATCCAGCTTACGAGCTAGCTTGGGAGAAGAAACTTCACTTTGCTTATTTTTCAGAGTTATTACAGGAGTTTACGAGTGAAGGGAAACCTTCAGAGGAAAGTTTTAGACTTATTTTAGCAGTTTTGAATTCTTCTGGAGGTATCCCAATTGCAATACTTTCGCGTTACTTCGAACTTTGGATGCTGCGCCTAGAGGGAATCCTTCCAGACCTAGATACTAAGCTTCCCAAGAAGCTGGCATCTAAGACACATAGTTATATGGCCACCCCACCTCACAAACTGGATAGTCAAGGATTAGAATTGGGAGAGTTGGAGCGGTTAGGAAGGTTTTCAGAAGAGCTGATAGAATCTCATCTAGAAAAGAAGCTGAAAAGTCGAAGAATATTAAAGGAAATTCTCTGAAGAACATTAATTCGAAATTGAAGTTGTGCCTCGTCTGGTCTCGGTGACAATGAATTTAAATCCTTGTTCTTAAACATTTAGGCTTTCGAAAACCTGTAAAATCCTTTTGTAGAAATGATGGGGAAATGACCTTAGAACAGCTTATTCGTCGACTTTTAGAGTTTTGGAGAAAGAGAGACTGTGTTATTCAACAGCCATATGATCTCGAAGTTGGAGCTGGAACAATGCATCCGGAGACATTTCTTAAAGTTTTGGGACCGGATCCCTGGAAAGTTGCTTATGTCCAGCCATCAAGAAGACCCTCTGATGGAAGATATGGTGAAAACCCTAATCGTGTCTACAAACATTATCAGCTCCAGGTAATATTAAAACCACCTCCAGTTGATGTTCAAGAACTCTATTTGGAAAGTCTCACAGAGTTAGGTGTAGAACTGCCTAAACACGATCTACGATTTGAAGAAGATAATTGGGAAAGTCCAACTTTGGGGGCTTGGGGAATTGGTTGGCAGGTTTTGCTGGACGGGATTGAAATAACACAGTTCACTTATTTTCAACAGGCAGGTGGTCAAGATCTAATGCCTATCTCGGTAGAACTCACATATGGTTTAGAGCGTATTGCGTCGTTTCTCAACGATACAGATAGCGTTTTCAACCTGGAATGGAATAATCAATACAGTTATAAGGACCTAAGGAAGAGGGAAGAATATGAGTTTTCAAAATATAGTTTTGATGTAGCTAATAAAGATGCACTTTTTGAGATGTTTGACCTTTTTGAGAAAGAGTGTCAGAGAGCTCTTGCAGCGTCTTGTGTTCTTCCTGCTTATGACTATTGCTTGAAATGCTCGCATACATTTAATCTTCTAGATTGTCGTGGAGCAATAAGTGTTACAGAGAGAGTTGATTTAATCACAAGAGTTAGATGTCTGGCGGTGTCGGTGGCTGAGGGATATCTTGAAGAGACGACGTAATATTATGAAATGGTAGCTAAAATATTGATGTTAAAAACGGTTCTTGGAAGTGAGGCTAAAATACTTGTCTCGCTAAACAATACCCATATGGTGATTGATGAACAAGTTTCTGTTTGAGCTAGGAACTGAAGAAATCCCTGCGGCAATGATTCAACCTGCTACAACGCAGCTATTCAAGGGTTTTCAGGAGTTGCTTGAAAAATATTCAGTGTGTCCTTCTCTGATCCATGGCTATAATTCACCTAGACGCCTTGCCTTTCTTGCAGAAGATTTACCCGAAAGGGCACCTGACCAATCTGAAACGATTATAGGGCCTCCTGAGGAAATCGCATACGGATCTAACCAGAGTCTTACTAAAGCGGGCAGGGGGTTTGCCCGTAAATATGGAATAAAAATAGATCGACTTGAAATTATTGAAACTGGGAAGGGCCGTTATCTTGGACATCGTCAGATTAATCCAGGTGTTCTAACGAAGGAAATCATTGCTGCCGGCATGGGAGATGTGATTACTGCGATAAATTGGCCCAAGAATATGTACTGGAGGGAAAGTCGATTTCGTTTTGTGCGTCCTATCCGTTGGATTATTGCCCTTTGGAATGAAGAGATTGTGGATTTTGAATTTGAGGGAATAAAGACAGATCGACAGAGCTCAGGTCATAGGTTCCTGGGAGCGCAGACTATCTCAATACCTCATGCGAAATGTTATGTGGATGTTCTACATGAGAATTCGGTTTTTGTAGATATCGAGGAACGGCGCTCTCTAATTATTAGAGAGCTGGCAGCCCTGACTCCCAAGAGTTGCACTTTGGTGGAAGATTTAGATCTGATAGAGCTGACCTGTTTTCTCAATGAACGTCCAAGCGCTATATTAGGTCGATTCAAGAAGTCCTTCTTGGAATTGCCCAAAGAGATTCTAGTGACAGTTATGAGGCATCACCAGAAATACTTTTCTGTCATAGACAAGTCAGGGAAACTCAAGTCTTTTTTCTTGGCGATAATAAATAATGGGAAAGACCCAGATGGGCTTATCCGAAAAGGCCATGAACGGGTACTACAAGCTCGTTTGGATGATGCTGTATTTTTCTGGAATTCAGATTGTAAGAAAACCTTGCAGGAGAGGGTTGAGGATCTTGCCAGTGTTACTTTTCAGAAAAACTTGGGAACCTATCTGTCAAAAACAAAGCGTATTCAATCAATCTGTTCGTTGCTAAGTCCTAAGAATGATTCATTACAACAGGCAGCCCTTCTTTGTAAGACTGACTTAACTACGGAATCAGTTTTTGAAATAAGTGAGCTCCAAGGAATTATAGGAGGTCTTTGTGCTCGTGAGGAAGGATATCCTCACGAGGTTTGGCAGGCAATATACGAACATTATCAGCCCGTTTCCATTAAGGACCCCTTGCCCAACACCAAAAATGGAGCTTTACTTTCAATTGCTGACCGGTTAGATACGATTACCGCCTGTTTTAGTATTGGGATTCGTCCTAAGGGTTCAAGCGATCCTTTTGCTATCAGAAGGCAGGCGCAAGGCTTAATTAGGATACTTTTAGATTGCGGGTTTGATTGGACCATCGATGATTTGCTGAGGTTTTCTCTGGGAGTTTTAGGCTCTGGTCAAGAATTCAAGGAGGAAATCAGGAAATATTTGGACCGACGGTTACATACAATACTAACAAGGCAGGGACTAGAGAATGATGTTATCAAGGCTGTTTTGGAGCCTGGCCTGGGTTCTGTTTCTGATATATTTAAAAAGGCTATAGCCCTTCAGGAAATCCGATTAGAGCCGGAGTTTGAAGCACTAACAGTTACTTATAAACGCATCAAGAATATCCTTGATGATCAGGAAATAGATGAGCTAAAGGTGGGTGAAGTACATCTTGTTGAAAAAGCAGAGAAAGATCTTTTTCAGGAATTCTTAGTTTTAGACCACGATATAGCTCAACAGCTTGATTCTGGTAACTATTTAAAAGCTTTGAATCTAATGGCAAGTCTTAGAGGTAAGGTCGATCAGTTTTTTGAAGAAGTCATGGTATTGACGGAGAATTGTGAGCTGAGAAGAAACCGCCTACGATTACTATCGAGTATTTCAAGAATGTTTCTCCAGGTGGCAGATATTTCAATGATTAGACAAATAAAAGTGGAAGATTAAGGATTTGTATGACGAATAGATTCATTAAGGTCAATGAACCTAAAGGCAAACTTGGTGTTTTGTTGGTTGGTTTGGGAGCTGTCAGTACCACTTTTATCGCTGGTGTAGAAGCGATTAAAAAGGGCCTCGGATCACCTATTGGGTCTCTTAGTCAGATGGGAACTATCCGTTTAGGGAAGAGAACAGAAGGACGTGTACCTCGTATCAAGGATTTTGTTCCGTTAGCAGAGATTAACGATCTGGTGTTCGGGGGTTGGGATATTTTCGGTGATGATTGTTTTGAGGCGGCAACTAAAGCCGGTGTTTTGGGTGGTGATCTCCTCGAGAAATTAGAAGAGGAACTTCGTGCTATTCGACCCATGAGAGGAGTGTTTGATCGTCGCTATGTTAAAAAGCTAGATGGTTCTTTTACGAAAAGAGGATCCAGTAAAATGGATTTGGCTGAACAATTAATTAAAGACATTCAGAATTTCCAACAACGTCATGACATACAACGGGTTGTCATGATTTGGTGTGGAAGTACTGAAATTTTTATTTCTCCCAGTGAGGTCCATTCTAGCTTGGAAAAGTTTGAGGCAGGGCTTTGCTCTAATAACGAAGAGATAGCTTCGAGCATGATCTACGCCTATGCAGCTCTAAAGTTGGGGATTCCATTTGCTAATGGAGCCCCAAACCTTACAGTTGATATGGCAGCGATGTTTGAACTGGCGGATCAGAATAGGGTTCCACTTGCAGGCAAAGACTTTAAAACAGGTCAGACTTTGATGAAAACAATTATTGCTCCTGGTCTTAAATCTCGCTTATTGGGGCTTTCAGGCTGGTTTTCTACTAATATTTTAGGTAACCGAGATGGAGAGGTTCTAGATGATCCTGGTTCATTCAAGACTAAGGAAGAAAGCAAACTCGGTGTTTTAGATTATATTCTACAACCCGATGTTTATCCTGAGCTTTATAAGGACTTTTATCACAAGGTTCGCATTAATTATTATCCTCCTCGTGGTGACAACAAAGAAGGATGGGATAATCTCGATATATTTGGCTGGTTAGGTTATCAAATGCAGATAAAGATTGATTTTTTGTGCCGAGATAGTATTTTGGCAGCGCCCTTAGTTTTGGACCTTGCTCTTTTCTTGGATTTAGCCCAGCGTTCCGGGATGTCTGGGATTCAAGAATGGTTGTCGTTCTACTTTAAAAGTCCAATGATTCCTCCTGAACTATATCCAGAACACGATATTTTTATACAGCTAATGAAACTCAAAAATACGTTAAGATATTTAAAAGGGGAAGATCAAATAACACATCTCGGATTAGACTATTATCAAGAATGAGATAATTGGGAATTATCTCATTATTAAGTGGAAAGGGACCAGATGAAAAAAGAAGATTTAACTGAAGTTGCTAGACGTTTGGTAGCTCCTAATAAGGGGGTGCTTGCTGCGGATGAGAGCACCCCCACCATTAAGAAGAGATTTGAAAAAATTCAAGTAGAATCAAATGAGGAAAATCGACGTGTTTATCGCCAAATGTTGTTTACGACTCCAGGACTCAGTGAATTCATTAGTGGTGTTATTCTTTTTGAAGAGACCTTACGTCAGGAAACAGATGACGGTGTTCTTTTCCCAGAACTACTCAATTCTCAGAGAATTTTGTCCGGGATAAAAGTCGATAAAGGTACCAAGCCTTTGGAGGGAGATTTGGGAGAAAAGGTGACTGAGGGGTTGGATGGATTAAGATCACGTTTGGAAGAATATCGAGAATTAGGGGCCTCCTTTACAAAATGGAGAGCAGTGATCAAGATTGGAAGGAAAATCCCAAGTTCAAAATGTATTAATGTTAATGTTCAGAGCCTGGCTCGTTTTGCTGCTTTGAGTCAAGAATCAGGTCTGGTTCCTATTGTAGAGCCGGAAATTCTGATGGATGGAGACCATAGCATCGAACGTTGTGAAGAAGTTACCAGGGAGACCCTAGAAGCGTTGTTTGGGGCTCTTTATATCAATAAAGTAAGCCTTGAGGGGATTTGCTTGAAGCCTAATATGGTTTTATCTGGTGTGGATTCGTCTGCACAGGCATCAACAGCAGAGATTGCCAAAGCCACCATACGATGTTTTTTGCGCTCTGTCCCAGCAGCTGTGCCAGGAATTGTTTTTTTGTCCGGTGGCCAAAGCGAGATTGAAGCAAGTCGAAATCTCAACGCAATGAATCTGATAGGGGGAACTCCTTGGCAGCTTAGCTTTTCCTTTGGTAGAGCTCTGCAGGCTTCGACTTTAGTGACCTGGGGAGGAAATCCAAAGCGCATTAAGGATGGTCAAAATGCACTTTATCATCGTGCTAAATGTAATTCTGCTGCTAGATCAGGGAATTATGACGAAAAGTGGGATTGACTCGCAAGATTTTCTACAGGAGACCATGTTAAGTCATTGTACTTTCTAAATGATTGTTGAAAATTACACCCTGCAAGTGTCGACCAAGGCGGTTCATGACATGGTTGACATTACAGATGAAGTCGCAGGAAGAGTGAAAGAATCAGGAGTTTGTAATGGTACGGTTTGTATTTTCAGTGTTGGATCTACAGCAGGTGTCACGACTGTCGAATATGAAAACGGCTTGAAAACCGATGTAGAAGCCCTTTTTCAACGGCTGGCTCCGACCGAAGGCTACTATGAACATAATGAAAGATGGAATGATGGTAATGGGTTTTCCCATGTAAGTGCCGCTCTACTAAAACCGTCTCTCACTATTCCAATTATGCAGGCTAATTTAAGACTTGGGACCTGGCAACAGGTTGTTGTGATTAATTTTGATAACCGTCCTAGAGATCGAATGATTGCTGTCCAGGTCACGGGTATCTAACCGTTGTGTTTCAAGGGCTTTTCTACGGATTTCCAGCGTTCTAGAACTTTTTTCCTTCTGTAAAGGTTCCAGTTCATCTAGTGCTGATTCAGTTGATCTGTATACTGGGCAAGAGAAGTCTTGGTCTAGGAGTTTGTAGTTCTTTCAATGCGGCCGTAAACCATGCTTTTAGAGGATTGGAATGGAAGGTCAGGATTGATCCTAGGTCAGTGAATGTTTCCCAGAATCCTTTAGACTTAGGCAGGAGGATGAGTTGTATCGGTGAATCTTTCTTTAGGTTCAGTTCAGCTCGGATATGTTCCACGGCCTTTTCAAAACCACCGATATCATCGACCAGGCCAATGGCTCGGGCTTGTTCTCCAGTATAGATTCTTCCCCGTGCTTTCGCTTCAAGTTGTCCAAACTCCATTTCTCTTCCACTAGCTGCTTTGGAGACAAATCTATTATAGATTGCTTGCACCCAGCTTGTAATTGCTTCACGTTGTTTTGGACTCAGAGATGTAGAAGAGGAAAGAAGATCCGCATTGGGAGATATCTTAACCCGGTCGGTGTTAATGCCGACCAATTCATAAAGTCCTGATAGGTCAAATTTTCCAAATATAACTCCTATAGATCCAGTAATTGTGCTGGCATGGCTGATTATTTTACTGGCTGCCATAGCGATATAATAACCGCCTGATCCTGCTACTCCGGACATTGACACAATTACCGGAATATCAGACTTTTCCAAAAGTTGTACCTCCTGCCAAATCATATCTGACCCTACAGCAGATCCTCCGGGACTGTTGATTCTTAGAAGAACTGCATCATACTTTTTTGATTTACGAATTTCGAGAAGAATCTCAGCCATGGAACTTCCACCCAATGTCTGTCCAAAGTAATCACTTTTTCCAGAGGTAATCAATCCAGTTGCTCCAATAAGGGCTATACGAGGGCCTTGGGAGGATTTACGTGATCGTGCAGACTCAAGATAGTTTCTTGCAGGCATACCTTTGTATTGTAAACGTCCGGTATCCTTAGCTAAGCGATCCTGAACTTGGTGTCGGTAACCAACCGCATCAACAAGTTTTAGTTCTGCAGCTTCTGAGGCGTTAATAATGCCTATATTAATGACCTCATGCAACACTGATTCTTTGATTTTGCGGTCATTGGATACTGCTTTAATAAAGCGAACCTGCATATCTTCTAAGATAGACTTCATCATCGACCGGATAGATTGGCTCATATTTATCCGTGTGTATTGTTCAGGACTTTTAAATTCCTTAAATTGTATGAACTCTGGCTTAATGCCAACTTTTACCAGCAATTTCTTATAGAATTGAATTTCTGCAACAAGTCCATTCAATATCAGTCCTGCACCTGGATTGATCAAAAGTGTGTCAGCAGCAGAAGCTAGATAAATCTCATTTTCTCCGGCGATATCAAGAGAAAGAAAGGCGTGAATCTTTTTCCCCGATGACCGAAACTTATGTATGCTACTCCTCAATTCTTCGATTTGTGAAAAGGTAAGACCCAGAGGATGTATTTCAAGATAAATGGCCGAAACGTCTTTGTCTTTTGAGGCGAGGTCAAATAACTCCCAGAGGTCATATAAGGAGAGCTTCTTTGATTCAAATACCTCAAGTATTGGGTTATCACGGGGAACTTCATTAAATGTTCCACTAATGGAAACTTCTACGATTGTGTTCTTAGAAACAGAAGCAGGCCGATTAAGTGTCCAAATGATCCAAACACTTAGACATAAGGTCAGAAATAATAGGAAAACGAATACAAGAATAACTGCTACCCAAGGTCGAATGCTCATCGTGTATACTCCTCTCTCTTGCTTATTCTATTATGATCAAGCTGTTTCAGAACAGTGAGCAAGGTCTGGTAAGTAGAAACCTTATCTCTAGAATAAAGAAAGTCATCTTATTTTATGGTCTATCCTCAAGCAACAGGGATATATGAATTTAGTCGTGTTCTTCTTTACCCTAAGAGGTTCCGACTACACTTTTCAAGAGATACAAGAACAGAAGGAGTGTCATGAAGCAAAGAATTGGATTTATTGGTTTAGGAATTATGGGAAGACCTATGGCAGGTCACATTCTCCAGAGCGGATACCCAATCACTGTCTACAATCGGACGCGTTCTAAGATGACGTCGCTGCTCAAGGCAGGAGCTAAAGAAGCTGAGGACCCTTCCAAAGTCGCTTGTGAAAGCGACATCATCATTACAATGGTTTCTGACACACCCGATGTGAAGGAAGTAGTTTTGGGTCAAAGAGGAATAATAAAAGGAATTAAACCAGGATCAGTTGTTGTTGATATGAGCACTATTGCTCCAGCAATGGAAAAAACCCTGAACATGAAGCTGAAGGAAGTTGATTGCTCTCTTGTGGATGCACCTGTTTCTGGAGGAGATGTAGGAGCTCAGAAGGGAACCCTAGCTATTATGGTAGGAGCTTCTTCATCTGATTTCGAAAGGATTAAACCAGTGTTTGAGGTTTTGGGCTCCACTATTACTCATTGTGGACCGGTTGGTCATGGACAGTTAACCAAGCTTTGCAACCAGATTTTGGTGTCTGTTACTTTGTTAGGAGTTTGTGAAGCTAGCCTTTTTGCTAAGAGGAGTGGACTGGATTGCGATGTCATGATTAAAGCTATTCAAGGTGGGGCTGCAGGAAGCTGGCAACTTTCTAATCTTGGACCTTCGATTGCTAAGGCTAACTATGATCCAGGATTTATGGTGGATTTACTTCAAAAAGATTTGGGTTTGGTCCTTCAAGCTGGGTATGAATCCCAGGCTTCACTGATGGGAACAGCACTTGTGCGGCAGTTGATGTCGGCTGCTCAGGCGATGGGAGATGGACGTGAAGGCACTCAGGTTTTGGCAAAGGTATTGCAGCAATTGTCTTCTAAAAATAGTCCCAAGAAACTGGCAGATTAATTTTTTAGAGAAAGTTTTCCAAGACATTAGCGCTATGGATCAAAAATCCAAGAACGGTTTTTTTGGAGAGCATTTAGCCTAGTCTTTGATTAGTCACAAGTGTTGGATGATTTTTACTAGCGATTTAAGTAGAACTAGATTCCTTGTTTAATGTGATGTATTAAGTAAATGTATTTAAATATCTATAAAACAATAATTAACTTACTATTTCAATGAAACACTTAAGGGTATAGAGGGTGTTGGATGCGCAAGAAATTATTCTGTTTTGGAGTTTTTATACTGTCTGTTTGCTTCACTTCGGGAAATCTTTCAGAGGAGGGTTATCACCATTTTCTATATGTTTCAGATCAAAGGATAGTAGCTCTGGAGATTCTTGATGAGGGAGAGGCTATTCTTAACTACATTAATCTTGGTAGCAATTTTCAGTTGCTAGAATCAAATAATGTTCTGATCATTGATTCCGCGGGACAAAGCTATCGATCTCATTTATTTAAACGAGATGAGACGGATGCAAAAGGGCAAATGTTCCAGGTTACTGAATTAATAGCTCCGAAAGATTATATGGGATATTCCGTATTGGGTAATTTTCGTTTTTTATCTTTTGTTAATTCTGCCTATCTTAGAGTGGGATCTAAATTATTAGAATTGGAACCACAGGCTCCAGAGACATTTGAAAGGTTCTCAAACTTGATAGGCAGGATAAGTTTAAAAACGGAACATACGACCCTATCTCTCTACGATGCAGGCTTCAAGCATGGACTTGGAAGGCTTCTACGCATTGGAAGTTCTGAAGCCACTCCAGTTGCTTCTCTTTTAGAAAAAAAGGAAGTTGTTCCCCCAGTTGTGTACAAAAATCCCTCTCCTAGGCTTACCCCCAAATTTTACCATTTTCCCGATCCCGTGGTGGTTGCAGTGCGCCTTCAACTAACTTCCTTGGGTGGCATCAAAAATCCATCGATAGAAGAGGGCCTGTCGTCGGAACTAGATCAGATTGCGATTGAGGTAGTTGAAAATTCCTGGGTATTTCTACCAGCAGTTTCCCAGGGAAAAACAACTGGATCCGAAATTGTGGTTCGAGTTAAGTTTGAGAGGTAGAAATTGGCTTTATGGATGGGCATGTTAAATTGATTATTTTCTCAATTCTTAAAACTCAATTACGGAAGTGGCGCATGCTACTATGATCCAGTGGAAAATGTCAGCCTGACTCATATCTTCATCACCCTATTTGTTCTAATTGTTGCTCTTACGATTCACGAGGCAGCACATGCCTGGTCGGCAAGGGCTTTGGGAGACCCTACAGCTCACTCTCAGGGTAGGGTTTCTCTAAACCCTATTGTTCATATTGATTTAGTAGGAACAGTGCTTTTCCCATTATTTGGGCTGCTATTCGGATATTTGGGCTTCGGAGGTGTGGTGTTCGGTTGGGCAAAACCAGTTCCGGTCAATGTTCAAAATTTGAAAAATCCACGCCAGGACCACCTTTTAATTGCGGCAGCTGGACCGGTGAGTAACATTTTGCAAGCCCTTGTTTGTCTAGTCGGACTGTATTTGTTCAGTTGGTTTTTAAGTCTCGATGAGATCTCCTCTCAATTTATTCTGGTCCATCTCTTCACGATATTTTATTGGGGTTTGATTTTGAATGTGATCTTGGCTGTCTTTAATCTTTTTCCAATTCCACCACTAGATGGAAGTTGGATTCTTCAGGGTATTCTTCCTGAAAAGTTGACCGTAGTAGTTGAGTTTTTTCGTCCCTATGGATTTCTTTTACTTCTAATGCTATTGCTAACTGGTATCTTCGGATCTGTCATTGAAACAATCTTGGTTCTAGTTCGTGAGATGGTCCCTCAGGGCTTCTGATTTTGAACGAATTCTAAATGACATGCACAAAGTTTAAATTAGGAGATTTGGGAGAGTGGAGTAAAATATTGATTCAGCAGGTGATTTAAATAACACCATCAATTTCTTGCTTTTCAAGTTGGAATTTTGTTTTAGACTTAACAGGTAGCACTGCAAATTTTTAATTAGATTCCTTGCTTGTCGTTGAACTTGCCATCAGGGAACCATTGGATTTATAAAGCTGAAGTTATGAAGAAGAAAGTTTTTAGTGCGATGCGACCAACTGGTCCACTTCATCTAGGACACCTAGTTGGAGCGCTTGAGAATTGGGTTGACATGCAGGACGAATTCGATTGTATCTACGGGATTGTTGATTGGCATGCTCTTACAACCGAGTACCAAAATGTTGAAAAAATTTCCCACAATATCATTGAGATTGGTCTTGATTGGCTAGCAGCTGGACTGGATCCTAAAAAATCTATTTTGATGATTCAGTCAATGGTGCCAGAACATGCTGAATTGCAACTTATGTTGGGAATGATCTGCCCTGTGCCTTGGTTGGAACGTGTCCCAACATACAAAGAACAAATCCAACAGCTCAAAAGTAAGGACCTTTCTACATTTGGATTCCTTGGATATCCTCTTTTGCAGGCAGCTGACATCTTGATTTATCAAGCCGATGTTATACCTGTAGGAGAAGATCAAGTTTCTCATGTGGAGATGACCCGCGAAGTAGCCCGTCGATTTAATTACTTATTTAAGAGGGTTTTTTCTGAGCCTCAAGCTTTAATGACCCAGGCCCCACGATTACCAGGAACAGACGGGCGTAAAATGAGTAAGAGTTATCGTAATGAAATCCGATTGTCTGATGACCCAGGAAGAATCAAAAAGAAAATCATGCCTATGATAACGGATCCCGCTCGTGTCAAACGGACCGATCCTGGTAATCCTTTAATCTGTCCTGTCTATGACCTACATAAGGTATTCACACATACTGAAGGGAAAAAATGGGTTGTTGAGGGTTGTACTTCAGCAGGAATTGGATGTTTTGATTGTAAGAAACTCTTGTTAGAGGGAATGCTTCCCAAAATTGAGCCCGTAGCGAGCCGTCGAAAGGATTTACAGAAAGATCGTGCATCAGTAATTGAAGTTCTAAGAGAGGGAAGCAAGAGAGCTCGAGAAATAGCTTGTCAAACACTCGATAAAGTGCGTCAGGCCATGCAGTTAAAGTATTGACTGTAGGCTAAAATTGTTTATTTCATGGTGTCTCAATCTGGAAAAGTCATGAAGCCTCGTCAGGCTGTCTTTGACTACAGAGTTCAATTGAAGGTTTTTGAGGGCCCTCTTGACCTTCTTCTTCATCTCATTCGTGTTCAAGAACTCGACATATATGATATTCCTATCTCAACTGTTACGGATCAGTATCTTGATTATCTAAAGGTGATGAAAGACTTAAATGTTAACTTAGCTGGTGAGTATTTGCTTATGGCATCTAACTTGATTCTAATCAAGTCGAGAACTCTTCTACCTGTTGATGAAAAGGAAAGACACGAAGAAGATTCTGTAGAGGATCCGCGTAGAGAATTGGTGGAAAGTCTTCTTGAGCACGAGAAGTTTAAAAGTGCTGCCCAAGCTCTGTATTC
Source organism: uncultured Acidobacteriota bacterium (assembly GCA_964569605.1). Lineage (GTDB taxonomy): Bacteria > Acidobacteriota > UBA6911 > RPQK01 > CBDAPI01 > CBDAPI01. The sequence continues at coordinate 39,081 of CAZMUJ010000088.1, read as the reverse complement.
TAGAGAAACAGTAGAACTTGCCGTATGGCCTAGGGGTGAATGCGAATTTGAAAAAGAAGAAAAAGAGGCAGTTTCAGCAACAGTGTTTGATCTTGTCAAATCGTTTCACAATTTAGTGGAGCGTTTTAAGGAAGACATAATTTTAGAAGTAGATAGGGAGACAGTGACCTTAGAAAGTAAAATTAGGGAAGTCAGAAAACTTCTTAGTGTTCAAAGCGAGTTCTTTTTTTCCTTTTTTTTCAAAAAAAAGCTTTCAAAACGTCATCTTGTTGTAACTTTTGTAGCCCTTCTGGAGTTGGTTCGAATCAATGAAATTAAGCTGTGTCAGAATGGTGTTTTCGAGGATATTCGGATAGTAGCATGTTGAAAAAAGAGCTGAGTAATCAGCTTGTGGCTATTCTCTTTGCTGCCCGAGACCCTGTAACGACAAGGGAATTATTAGACGTTTTTAGAGATCTTTCCGAGCCAGAACTCACAGATGCACTAGATTCCTTAATCCAAGAATTTAGGAATCTAATTCCTGCTATGGAAGTTAGAGAAATAGCAGGAGGCTACCGTATTACAACTAGACCTGAATATCATCAGGTTGTAAGCGCCTATCTAAAAACTAAGCCAACTGCTAAACTCTCATTGGCTGCTCTCGAGACCCTTTCCGTGATTGCTTACAAGCAGCCAATTACTCTTCCTGAGATTATGGAAATCCGAGGTATTAAAAGCACAACTACGATTCGGACCCTATTGGAAAAGCGTCTGATTGAAACTCGTGGTCGTCGGAAGGTGGTCGGTAAGCCTATTATGTACGGGACAACTCGTGATTTTCTCTTGCACTTCGGCCTTTCTGATCTTCAGGATCTCCCTACTCTCGAAGAATTTCATGATATCCTCGAAGACCTTGCTTAGTTTTCAGTTCGAAAAATGTCAAGCAGTTCTGATGCTCATATCCTCTTCTTCCTGTACAGGATGTGTTATACAAAACTTTTCCTTTAATTAACTAGCAGTGATACTGTCTATGGGGCTTTGTTAATAGATGGTTGATGTGAGTGGCTCTCCATTAAGAAAAAGGGAGAGAATACAAAAAGTTATTGCAAGGGCAGGCGTGACTTCCCGTCGAAAAGCAGAATTTCTGATCCTGTCTGGAAGAGTGCGAGTTAACGGTTCTTTAGTTAAGGAACTGGGTGCACGAGTTGACCCCCATAAGGATCACGTTAAGGTTGATGGAAAGCTGATCCATGTCCAGAGACTGGAGTACTATGTTCTAAATAAACCGCGTAAAGTGCTATCTTCGGTAATGGATGAAAAAGGGCGTAGAGTAGTTGTTGATTTTCTTAATCCAAAAGTACGTATCTATCCGATTGGAAGGTTAGACTATTTGAGTGAGGGCTTAATAATTTTGACTAACGACGGTGAGTTAAGCAGACGCCTAACCAGAGCTGGAGGAGTGGAGAAAAAGTATCAGATTAAGGTGAGGGGAATCCCCTCCGAATCTCAACTTAATATGTTAAGAAGAGGAATTCGACTCAGCGGTCAAAAATTTTCTCCTTGTTTTATTAGGGTATTTAAGGAAGGTAATAACTCTTGGCTAGTTGTGAAGCTTCGGCAAGGAAAAAATCGCCAAATTCGAAGAATGTTTGCCCAAATTCGTAACCCGGTGATTCGGCTGCGACGTGTGGCTATTGGTTCTCTTAGTATAAATGGCCTAAAACCTGGAGAATCAAGGCATTTAACTACTAAGGAGGTTAGGAAGCTGTACAAGGAGTCTTCTGTGAAGGGGCTGTCTTGAGCTGGGAAAGATAATTATGAATGAACTCTTGTTTGGAGTTGAGCTGGTGGGTTCCCTTTCGAATGGCTATGAGCTCAGCAGCGACACTTACTGCTATTTCACCAGGAGTTTCAGAGCCAATGTCTAAGCCAATGGGCGCATAGAGATGACTGAAGTGCTCGGGTGGGTAGCCTTTCTCAAGTAAGTTTTCCACCAGTAGTTTAATTTTTCTCCTGCTTCCAATCAGTCCGATATAGCGAATTTTTTGTGCCAGTGCAGTTTCCAATGCCTGCTGATCATGACTATGACCTCTAGTAACGACTAAAATCAGACTATCTGGCATCAGTTTTAAGTCGTCCAGACTTTCTTTAAAAGGGCGTATTAGACGCCTTTCTGCCTCGGGAAATCGTTCTTTAGATACAAAATCCTCTCGGTCATCTATTACCGTGACACGAAAATCAATGAGACTGGTCAGATGGCAAATAGATTGACCTACATGACCTGCTCCAAGAATGACAAGCTGAGTTCTACTCATTATTGGTTCTATGAAAATTTCAACACTTCCTCCGCACACCAGGCCATCTTCTTCAACATCTTCATTAGTCATCTTGTATTTAAGAACTTTACTACGCCTTGTCTCTATGACTTCAGAAGCTGTTTGCCATGCTTGAGCTTCAACACACCCGCCTCCTACTGACCCAATAAATGTTCCATCGCGTAGGATAAGCATCTTAGCGGAGTCCTTGCGGGGAGTGCTACCAGTATGGCTAATTATAGTGGCTAAGGCCGCTGGTTCACCCTTTTGTCGAAGACGTACAATTTCTTCATAAAGATCCGGATGTTTTGACATATCTATTTTCTGAATTTCTATGATTCTGATTTACAGGATTAAGTTTTATTTGAGCAATCAACAAACTTTTTAAAAACTAAATTAATCTGATACCTCCAGAGGTTTTGCTACTATTGCCCGAAGATTATTCTCTAAATAAGCCTTACGAGTGACAGAAGACACCACGCGGCTGAGGAGAATTAGCGCGATCAAATTTGGAAATGCCATAGCTGCATTACAAATATCACCTATGTTTTTGACAATAGGAGCGCTGGGTCCTGTAAAGAGAGTACCGGAAAAGAGTAGAAGGATGAAGACAATTCGATAGTATTTAACAATTCTGATCCCAAATAGGTACTCAGCACAGATTTGCCCATAATAGCTCCATCCTAGCAGTGTGGTAAAACCAAAGATTAGTGACGCGAACACCACCACGTTGCCTCCCCATCCAGAAACCAAGGCAGGCATTCCAAGGTTGAAAGCCTCAACAGTTAGATTGGAGTCACCTAGACCCTGATTTCCAGTTAAAAAAGTGGCTTTCTCATAAGCTCCTGAGACAGTAATTGTAATAGCAGTGAGAGAACAAACGACAATTGTGTCAATAAAGGTTCCCATCATTGCGATACTTCCCTGGACGACTGGGAATCTTGTTTTGGCAGCACCGTGGGCAATTGCGGCACTTCCCATTCCAGATTCGTTAGAGAGTATTCCCCTTGCAACTCCAAAACGGATTGCTTGTTGTACTGAGATCCCAACAGCAGCTCCAAACATGGCTTGAGGATTGAATGCGGAGATGAAGATTGTTTTAATTGCAAAAGGTATTTGAGTCAAATTGGTTAGAATTACGAGCATTGCACCAGAAAAATAAAAAATTATCATTAGAGGGACTAGATTCTCTGCAACGGCACCTATTCTTTGGATTCCTCCTAAAATGACAAGTCCCACCAAGAGGCTAATCAAAACTCCCATAATCCAAGGTTGTATTCCCCACTGTTGTTGGGCAGCAAGAGCAATTTGCTGTGATTGAAACATATTGCCTGTTCCAAACAGTGTGGCGATACCCCCGCAAGCAGCAAAAAAGACACCTAGGAACTTACCTAGATTGCCTCCGATTCCGTACTTGCAGTAATACATAGGACCACCGGCCATGGTTCCATCTTTCATCTTGACTCGAAATTGAATCGCAAGTACAGCCTCAGCATATTTTGTTGCCATTCCTAAAATTGCTGTTATCCACATCCAGAATGCAGCTCCTGGTCCACCAGCGGCAATAGCTGTGGCGACGCCAGCAATGTTACCGTTTCCCACGGTGGCAGAGAGGGCGGTCATTAGTGCTTGAAATGGACTTATATCCCCTTCACTTTTTTCTTCTTCTTGCTTTCCAATGACTCCACTGAGTACCAACCAAAAGGCTTTTCGAAAATTTCTAAACTGAACGAATCCAGTGATGAGGGTAAGTAGAAGACCTGTTCCGAAAAGAAAAATGACCATTGGAGCACCCCAGATCCAGTCAGAAGTACTTCTAGTTAAGGAAAGCAAAGTCTGGGTTAAGGGATTCATATGGTAGCCAGCTAGTTTTCTTTTTATTAATTATTTCCTGTTATTTTTTCGGAGGATATAGGTAGTCTTACCTTGGGATTCGTGGTAAGTCCGGGCCATAAGCTCACAGAGAAGACCTGAGAGAATCAATTGGATACCTACCAAAAAGAGGAACACGGCAAGCAAGAGCAAAGGGTTGCGATGTGCTTTGATAGCTTCAAAGAACTTTTGATAGAGCGTCATCGCTGAGAGAAAAAGCCCAATTAGGAATGAAAAAATTCCTAACCCTCCAAACAGGTACATAGGCTTTGTGGAATATCTCCCCAAAAAAATAACAGTGAGAAGATCAAGTGGTACCTTCAGAGTTCTTAGCATTCCATATTTTGATTTCCCGTGTATTCTCGGCCTGTGAAATACGGTAATTTCGGTAACTTTAGCTCCAGCCCATGCTGCATAGACTGGAATGAAGCGGTGCATTTCTCCATAGAGACGAAAGTGCTCAGTGACCTCACGACGATATCCTTTAAGAGTACAGCCGTAATCGTGTAACTTAAGACCTGTCGCCTGACTTATGATCCAATTAGCTACTCTTGAAAGAATAGTCCTCAAAAAAGAATCCCTTCGCGGTTTTCTCCAACAGCTAACGACATCATAGCCCTTCCTTAGTTCTCGCAGTATTCTTGGGATTTCCTCTGGATCGTTTTGTAGATCAGAGTCCAACGGTATTAAAACTTTACCCAAGGCTTTTTCAAATCCAGCCGCCATGGCTGCTGTTTGACCAAAGTTGCGAACAAACTCTATTACCCGGACTCTTTTATCGGATGTTTCCAACTCTCTTAGGATCTCAACACTTCCATCAGTACTTCCATCATCGACCATAAGAATTTCACTAGATTCATTCAAACTGTCTAACACACGAGTTAAGCTTTTATAGAGAGGGAGAAGATTGTCTACTTCATTGAAGACGGGTATGAGGATGGAAAGATCAACAGTGTCCGATGAGATATTTTGGCGCTTTTTTTCTTTTCGAGATGGATTACCGGAATATGTATTCATTTTACGCACTTAAGTATACTAATCTTGGTAGACGGCCAAACATTGTTGCTTTTGGTTTTGAGGAAGAACAATGGTACTTGAATATTAAACATTCAGCTACTCTCAAGGATACACACGTCAGTTCTATAAAAGGGAATGCCCCAACTCTTTTACTAATTGAGGATAAAATGCTTAGGTTTGTGAAGAAAGCGAAAGAGCACAACTAGAAAATTGATGTTATGTATTGCTTTCGAATTATTCCCAATAGACTTTAGTCATGTTCATAGAATTTATTAGGTCTTTGTCGTTCAATCGATGGGGCTATTAGACACCAAAAAAATTTCACGAGTCCAGGATTTAGAATGCATCCAATTTCTAGACTTCAGAATTTGAATGAGATTTCGCAAAGTGGTCCTGAGTAAAGGGGCTGTTCCTACGATGTAAAAACTCGTTCCATGTCTCATGAGATTATGAAGGTCTAATTTCTCAACGATCAAGTAAGTTCTTTTCTTGGCAGAAAGTGCCGAAATAGCTTCCTCAATTTCAGAAAGTTGTAGAATGGGTTGATTTAAATAGAATGTAAGACTAGGACAGGCAAATTTAAAATACCCTGCTTGAAATGGTCCCTCCCTGTTATTTTCTAGAGTTTCTATTTTGTGAGCAAGTTTCCTGATCGGACGAAAATCTTCCAAAGGTTCTGAGTAGAAGTAAAATGCTAAAAGAAAACAGAGACTTAATGATGTGACGGAAGCTTTCCACTTGTTTTGAACAATAAATACAGCAAAGCTTAAAGAGGGAACCATAATTAGCCACCAAATTATCTTTGGACCCGCCAAGATGGTCATTGCTGTAGCCATTATGAGGCTAGCGAATACTACTAGAAAAGCTGCGGGTAAGGCAGAAAACCGACCAAATTTATTTGATAAGAGGAAACTAGATAGCCACAGTGAAGCTGCTGGATAGATAGGTAGAATATAGTATTCTTGTTTGTTATGTGAAAAGGAAAATATTGCTATCCAAATTGTAATCCACAATCCTAGAAAGAGCATGGATTGCCTTGCCTTTTTGCCCTGTCGTTTTCGTGCTCCTAATAACCAGTAGAGAAGAGATAACACAAAAAACAAGGACCAGGGCAAGAAATCTCCTAGGAAGACAATAGGGTAGTAAAAAAATCCTCTCTGGGGACCATAATCAATAGATGTATACCTACCTAGATTCTCAATTAGAAAAAACTCCCAAACTGGGCTCCACCCAAACTCTATTCCAAGGGCAATAAACCAAGAGCCTGCTACAACCAAGAAAAGAAGAAGTGCTGTTATCAGGCTTGATGTTTTCAAAACCTTTGTCTTCCGGAAAATAACGAGATAAATTCCAAAAATAATAAGTGCCAGCATTGCGATAGGACCCTTTGTTAAAAAGGCTAAAGCCAGCATTAAAGAGCCGGAATATAGGTAAATAGATCTGGGAGATCGTGTCCATTTCAGGAAGAAAACTAGACTCCAAAGTAGAAGGGCTAATAGAAGTATTTCAATCAGAGATCGGCGCGAAAGAATGAGGAATCGAAATGTAGTGGCAAAAATTCCAGAAGCAAGAATGGCTATGCGAATCGAGAACAGATGATTCCCAAGGTTGAGAACAGCTAGAATTGAAGCCAGTGCGCAAGTAGCAGTCAACAGACGCTCCCAGAAGACAGAAACTCCAAAGAAAGAGTAGAAAGTGGCTACCAGCCAGTATGAAAACGGTGGTTTATTGAGTCGGACTTGATCGTTAAAGTGGGGTACAATCCAGTCAGACGTTTCTACCATCTCCTTCGGTGTCTGAACGTAGAATGCCTCGTTAGAATCCCAGATGGACGAAGTATCAAGGGAAACGAAGAGGGGAAGTGTAAAGACCGAAAGAAAAAGCCAGGATCTGATAGTCATGATCGGTCTAAGGGCACTGGAGTTTCAACCAGATCCAGTTGCTATTCCGGAAGAATTTCAACTGGATTGAGAAAACTCATTCGACTACGGAGTTCTCGCCCGACTTTCTCAATCAGAAGATTGTGATCTTCCTTTCTCTTCCGCTGAAAATTAGGTTGACCTTCCTCATTTTCCTGGATCCATTTCTTGGCAAAGGATCCGTCCTGAACTTCTTTAAGAAGCTGACTCATTGTTTCGCGAACGTGACTGTCTATAACTCGGGGTCCAGATTCATAATCTCCAAATTCAGCCGTTTCACTTATCGAATAACGCATGTAGCTGAGACCACCACGGTACATTAAGTCAACAATTAATTTTAGCTCATGGAGACATTCAAAGTAGGCAATTTCCGGTTGGTATCCTGCTGTTACTAGTGTTTCAAAAGCTGCCTTAACTAATTCGCTGACTCCACCACAAAGGACAGCTTGTTCGCCAAATAAATCAGTCTCGGTTTCCTCTTCGAAGGTTGTCTCAATAACTCCTGCTCGAGCGCAGCCCAGAGCACTGGCATAAGAAAGTGATATATCCCTAGCCAGACCACTTGGATCCTGGTGGATCGCAAGTAATGCAGGGGTTCCCTCACCAGACAGATAGGTCTCACGAACCCTGTGACCAGGACTTTTTGGCGCTACCATTGAGACATCAATATCAGCGGGAGGGGTAATTGTACCGTAACGTATATTAAATCCGTGACTGAACATAAGAACTTTGCCATTTTTCAGAGAGGGAGCTATCTGATCATTGTATATTGATGCTTGAAGTTGGTCCGGAGCGAGTAGCATAATAATATCACCCCAATCCGAAACCTCAGACACAGACTGAGACTGGAGACCATCTTTGGATACTTGCTTTTTTGTAGGGCTATCGGATTTCAAACCAACTCGAACCTCCACACCACTGTCGTTTAAATTGAGAGCATGTGCATGTCCTTGAGAGCCGTAACCAATAATTGCTACCTTGAGGCCTCTAATTATATTTAAATCTGCATCCTTGTCATAAAAAGTTCTAGCCATTCTTCTTAACTCCTTGATATCTGTTTTTAAAACAAATTCTGAGCACGTTTGGATTCTGGAACTTGAGCCAGAACAAATTGAGGATCAAGCGGAGGAGCTTCAGCTCCACAGCTCATTGCTAGACAGCCGGTGCGTCCGATCTCAACTATTTCAAACTGCTCAAGAACCTCAAGCAAACTATTGATTTGTTTTGGGGTTTCCGTTATTTCAAAAACTAATGCTTCTTTTCCCATGTCGACAATCCGAGCACGAAAAACTTCTGCTATTTGGAGTAGCTCTTTCCGTATGTCTGGATTGGAGGTAACTTTTATTAGAGCCAGTTCTCGTTCAATTGCTGGTTTGCTAGTCAAATTAATAACGCGTAGAACATTGATAAGCTTGTAGAGATTAGCTTCAAATCGTTTCGCGGTGTCATCATCTCCTAGCATTAAAATTGTTAGTCGGGATACACCAATTTGACTGGTTTTCCCAACATTCAGAGACTCAATATTAAACCCTCTTCTTCTGAAAAGAGCAGTAATTCTGTTTAAAACCCCGGGCTTGTCCTCGACGTAGGCAATAAGAGTTTGTTGGGGGGAGGCGGTTGAAGACAGTAATTTTTCTTCTACCATTCGGAGTCTCCTCTGTCGGCCAGCACTGTTTCCCTGGGACGGCGAATCATTTCATCGAGGTCTTTGCCAGCAGGAACCATTGGATAGACCGTATCTTCTTGTTCGACCCTGAAGTCAATTAGCACTGTTCCATCATGAGACTGTGCTCTTTTGACAGCATCTTTCACCTCACTCCGTTTTTCAACTCTTATTCCTTTAAGTCCATGGGCTTCAGCTAGTTTAACAAAATCTGGGTTAATAAGAGGTGTTGCGGCATAGCGTCGTTCATAAAAGAATTCTTGCCATTGCCTCACCATTCCTAGATATCCGTTATTTATAACGGCAACATTCAACTTGATCTCTTCCTGCATGATCGTAGACAGTTCAGCCGCCGTCATTTGAAAACCTCCATCTCCAGCAATGACCCAAATTTCCTTGTCTGGGCAGGCGAGTTTAGCACCGATTGCAGCCGGTAGAGCAAATCCCATTGTGCCTAAGCCACCTGATGTTATAAGTGAACTAGGCTTTTCATGTTTATAATACTGGGCTTCCCACATTTGGTGTTGACCGACGTCCGTAACGATAAGTGCCTCTCCTTTGGTCAGGTTCCAGAGATCATTGATGACATGAGCTGCCCAGAGCTTGCCACTATCAGGCAAAAACTGGATGTCTCTCACTGCAGCATCACCTTTGAGCTCTTGGATGTGTTCGATCCAGACTTCCCGGTGACCCTCGTTAACCAAGGGTATGAGGGACTCAAGGGTTTCCCTTAGATCCCCGACAATTCCAACATCAACATGTACATTTTTGTTTATTTCAGAAGGATCGATATCTATGTGGATCTTATTGGCATTCTGGGCATAGGTCTTTAAGTTTCCGGTTACTCGATCATCAAATCTCATGCCAAAAGCAAGAAGGAGGTCAGATTCTTGAATAGCGGTGTTAACCCAGGCCTCGCCGTGCATTCCCATCATTCCCATATTTAGTGGATGAGAAGCTGGAAAACCTCCTAGTCCCAGCAATGTTGGGGTTACTGGGATGCTTGTCTTGTCGACAAACTGTAGGAGTAAGTCAGTGGCGCCTGACTTGATCACGCCTTGTCCAGACAGTATTACGGGTCGTTTTGATTTTTTGATTAAATGTAGTGCTGTTTCAAACTCTTCAGGAAGAGTATCGTGGCGAGGTCGATAGCCTGGTAGTTGCACTTCCGTCTTGTCCCATTCCCAATTTGTCTCTGTTTGTTGGGCATCCTTGGTGATATCAACTAACACAGGTCCTGGTCTGCCTGATCGGGCGATATGAAAAGCTTCTTTAAGGACTGGACCGATATCGTCTGCTTCATGGACTAAATAATTGTGTTTTGTAATTGGTAAAGTTACACCAGTAACATCTACTTCCTGGAATGCATCTCTGCCAATTAATTGGGACGGAACCTGACCTGTAATACAGACAATAGGAGAGGAGTCAAGCATAGCATTGGCAATACCTGTGACAAGATTAGTGGCTCCAGGTCCCGATGTCGCGACGGCAACACCAACCTTGCCGGAGGCACGTGCGTACCCGTCAGCCATATGGGCTGCACTCTGTTCATGACGAACAAGAATGTGACGGATGGGGTGATCAAGAATTGTATCGTAAGCAGGAAGAATCGCTCCACCTGGATAACCAAAGACGAGATCTACTCCTTCCTTAATTAGAACTTCCCAAATAACATGAGCACCCGAACGTTTTTCCATAGATTTTCCTGATTTCGCAATAACTACTCCTCAGTATGGAGCAAGTTTATCCAGTAATCAAATTTATATATATATGATTAGAAATAAATATAGTTTATTATAAGGTCATTAAATGAGAGAACTCAAACCTAAAGATTTTGACATTTCGACCCTAGTAGTTTTTCGGACTGTCGTAGAAGAAGGTGGATTTTCTAAGGCTTCTAAGAAACTCCTTATAACCCAGCCAGCAGTTTCGCTTGCAGTACGAAGGTTAGAAGATCAGATCGGTTGTATTTTGATCGATCGTACCACCCGAAAATTTCTGTTGACTGAAGCAGGACATGTGGTACTGGAGTATGCGAGGAGTTTCCATGCCCAAAAGCAAAAGCTTTTAGATGAACTAGCGGAGCTTGAAAATCTGACGCTAGGACGATTAGTTATTGGAGCAAATGAGTCTTCTACTCTCTATCTTCTGCGTCTACTCCGAAGGTATCGATGGCTTTATCCTAAAATAAGAATACGTGTGCGACGCTCACGTTCCAGTCAAATTCCCAATGAAATTTTAAGGGGCAATCTCGAATTGGGTGTGATCAGTTATGAACCATCTGAAAGTAAATTGGCAACAAAAGTAATTTACACGGATCATCTAGCCTTTGTAGTCTCACCTGAGCACCATCTAGCAGCTTTAGATTCGGTGACTATTAAGGACCTTGGAACGGAGACATTTATTGCTCACAATGTTGTATCACCGTATCGTCAGATTGTCATCAGTCGGTTTCAAGAATTTAAGGTTCCACTCCACATGGATATAGAAGTTCCTACAATTGAAGGTATCAGAAAACTTGTACAAGCAAATGAAGGAGTAGCTTTTTTGCCAAGGATGTGTGTCAGCCAAGAAGTCCATCAGGGTACACTGTGCGAGATCAAGGTTAAGGAAATCGATGTTGAGCGTCCCATACGTCTTGCCTATCCAGAGAAGCGCTCTCTAAGTCATGCTAGTTCGGCTTTTCTAACTCTGGTCAGTGGGGATCTCAGGGGGAGTCAGCTAAGTTAAGGGGCGAAGAATATAAATTGAGTCTCTTTTTTGGAAAAGTTATATCACGGTGGATTAACGCGTGAAGTCAATTCTTGTCGCCTGTTCAATGAAGAAAGAGGCCAATGCCTTAGAGAAACATTTTGGCAATGAAATACGGGTTGTAGCGACAGGCATTGGAATTAAACGAACGGTTCCTAAGCTATTACAAATATTCAGAAAATCTCGTCCAAAGCTTCTGATTTTTACGGGTAGTGTTAGTCAGATAGATTTGAAGTTGAAAAGAGGAGATGTAGTTTACACTCGAGAGTGGTGTTTCGAAAATGGGCACTGTACCAGCTGTGATTCCTGGGTTCTTGAGCGATTAAATTTTTCTACTTGCTCTATTATTAAAAGAGGGATCTCTCTTAATCGGCCTGTGTTGAAAGCTTCGGAAAGGGTTCGACTTTTCAAATCGACTGGAGCTGCTGTTTATGACTCAGCGACGGCTGCTGTTTTGAGAACGGCGCAATCAGAAGGAATTGCTTGTTTAACCCCTAAAATTATTGCTCACACCGTCGGTTCTGGTTTGACCTCCTTCTGGGTTGATGTTGATCAAAATATGAAACCCCTAGCCAACAACTTATCAGATCTGTTGAAGGTGGTCGAAAACAACTAGATTACAATCTAATATTAGCGGTTTAGTAAGAACGGATTATCTGAGCCGAAAGATCATTCTATATTTACGTGTTGCCTATTAAGAATTCTATTCAAATTCTTAATATGAAGACTGGTTCTGAACAATTTTTCTGATCCTACGGATAAGATAGATAACAAAACTTTTCATAAAAGACCCTGACATTAATCAGTTCCTATTAAGGCGAAGTGGAAGTCCATAACATTTGTTCCGGTAGGTCCGGTACGAATAAGGTCATCAAGTTTTTGGAAGAAAGTGTAAGAGTCGTTTCGTCTTAAATAGTCACTTGAATCTAACCCCAATTTCTTGGCACGAGGTCTGCTATCATTAGATACAATTGCTCCGGCAGCGTCAGTGGGACCATCAGAGCCATCGGATCCGATGGCTGCAAAAACAACTGACTGATTCTTCCAATTTTGTGTTTGGTGGAAGCATGACAAAGCAAATTCTTGATTTCGTCCTCCCCTTCCATCTCCCACAACTTTCACTGTGGTCTCACCTCCCGAAAGAAGGCAGCATGGAGCAGGTAATGGGTGTCCTGTTTCTAGGATTTCTCTCGCAATAGACACATAAAAACTAGCTAAATCGGAAGTGTTTCCTTGAATTGAAGAAGAAATAATCATCGGTTTGTAACCAAGAGAACCTGCTTTTTTCGCTGCTGCTTGCAGGCTAGCTTGGTTAGTTGAGACTAGGTAGTTGAAGGTTTTCTCTAATGCAGGAGATCCTACTTTTAGAGTGTCAACATCTATTTTTCCTCGGGCAGAATCCCTGAGAAAGGATAGTACGGATTTTGGGATCTGGTCTCTGATCTGATAGCGATCTAAAACCTCGAAACAATCCGAAAAAGTAGAGGGGTCATGGCAGGTGGGACCAGAAGCAATAGTAGATAGATCATTTCCTACTACGTCTGAAATGATCAGTGTAATCACAGTAGCTCCACCTACGTAGTCAAGAAACCGTCCCCCCTTTAATCGGCTCAGATGCTTCCTAATTGTATTGATTTCGTAGATCGTGGCACCACATGATAGTAAGATTTTCGTGGTAGCTTTCTTGTCATCAAGAGAGATTTTTTCTACCGGACTTGGCAACAAGGCTGAGGCTCCCCCACTTAAAAGGACTAAAAGAAGGTCATGTTTTGATACGTTTGACTGGAGATAATGGATTAAGCTTTGGGAAGCAATTAGGCCCCTATTATCAGGTTCAGGATGCCCTGCCTGTAGAATTTTCATTAAGGGAACATCCTGTCTAGGTAAGTCTCTTACTACTATGAGTCCTTTTTGAAGGCGACCTCCCAAAATCCTTACGATAGCTCTGCCCATTTCGGCACTTGCTTTTCCTGCCCCTACTACATGCACAGTTTTGTACTTTTCCAATGAATAGGAGCGTTCTCCTATCTCAAGATGATTATTCTTTAGACGAACCTTAGCTAAGACTGAAGAGTATGGATCGGCAGCTTTTAGGGCTGATTTATAGATCGCTTTGAGATCAGATTTAAGATCATTCATTTAAGAATTATTTCACGTTGAGGCTTTTATGATCCAGGTTTCTCCATTTATAAAATGAACAAATCTATTTAAAGTGATTCGTGTAGAATCAAAACTTAGCAACTAATAATTGTTTCTTAGGTCTGGCAAGATGATAAAGAAATGGGACAGAACTTATTGCTTATGTTTAGTCCTTGAGGGCTCTATTTTTTTCTTGGTTTTTCTCCCATTACTTGGTTGGGAAGCGTTAGAAGGGAAGCTTTTAGGAAAAAATAATTTTGTTGAGGAGATGGACAATTACTTTCAGCGCTGGCTAAAACAGGATGTCGTTTACATCATTAGCCAGGAAGAAAAAGAGGTTTTCCAAGTTTTACAGACTTACAGGGAGAAGGAGAAATTTATTGAAGAATTCTGGAGACGGCGTGATGATGATCAGTTAACCGTTTTCAATCAATTTAAAGAAGAGCACTATCGAAGACTTGCATATGCAAACGAGCATTTTCAAAGTGGATTACCCGGATGGAAAACGGATAGAGGAAGGATTTATATTATCTATGGTGAGCCAGCTGAAGTTGTCAAGAATCGGTCCAGAAATCACTATAGGCGATCTGTTCAAGGAAGTAGGAATGTATCGCCTGGGTATGTATTTGAGATTTGGAGATATAAGTACATTGAAGGAATAGGTCCTGATGTTGAGGTTGAATTTGTAGACTCCAGCGGTAGCGGAGAATATCATTTAGCTAGAGTTCCCTTGGAAAGAAATTCTTTACTTCTTAATTCCCGTGATCATAGAACAGTGATTGGTGAAGCTGAGTTGTTAAACTTGAAAAACCGTTCTTCTTTATCTCCTTGGCATTTGGACCAATATCCCAAAACACATAGGGAAACTCCCTTTCATCGCTACCATGAATTTTCACGAAAACAACGAACCCTAGATATTAAATCCAAGGATTTACAAGATCTAATGGGCGTGGGTATTCGTCGCCAGAAATTGCCGTTCCGCAGTAGACACGATTATTTCCGCCTAAATAAAACTGCAGTTATGGTTCCCCTTACACTTGAAATAGACAACCAAAATATTACCTTTAAAGCAAAACAAGGAGACATGTCAGCTCGTCTCTCCGTATATGGAATTGTCACAAGCTTGAACAATAGTGTAACTGCTGAGTTCGAACAGGATCTTGATATTTCTTTTAGTAGTGCAGATCTGGATGAGAATCTTCAATTAAGTTCTCATTATCAAAAAGTTCTGATTTTGAAAAGTAATAATCGATATAAGGCGGAGGTTATCATTAAAGATTTCTACAGTGGTCATGTAGGTTTTCTACAAACTTCCATAACCGTTCCTACTGCAAGTGAGGAACTACAACTGAGTTCTCTAGTGCTCACTAACTTCATAGCCCAGTTAAGGGAAATCCCTTCACCTGAAGAGATGCTTGTAATCGGAGATTTAAAGGTAATACCTAACTTGAGTAATAGGTTTTATTCTGGAGAGGCTTTTGGAGCTTATCTTCAGGTTTACAATGCTAGCTTTGACATGGCAACAACTGCACCAAAAATCTCTGTTTCATATTGGATTGATAGAGAAGGAAAGCAAGTCAAGTACTGGAGCGATGAAGTGGGTCAATCAATCTATTATTATTCCCAGCAAAGACTTGTATTGGTTAAATCGCTTCCCTTGATAGGATTACCCCCAGCTTTCTATGCGTTACATGTAGAGATTAAAGATCAATTAAATGGAAAAAGTGTTCAGGCAAACCAAGAATTTGAAATTGTGGAAGACGATCAAGATTTCTAGCTGCTGTTTAACTAAGCGGATAGCGAGCTCCTTCTGGATTTTGAGACAATTAAAAGGAAATTTAGTTGGTAATGATGAACTGACCGATCGAAGATTTAAGTGAAGGTAAAGGATAGTAAATATTATGCAGCTTGATCGATTGATTAAGAGTTAGAATTATTAAACGTCTATCTAATATTTTCTTGAATTATTTTTTTCAGCACCTTTTGCACTCGATTAGCAAGCTTTCCTGGACGGATAATTTGTGGTGGGTCAACTGTCAGGTCGACAACTGTTGATGCTTCGGTTTGATCTTCTTCGTTGTCGAATATAAGTAGATCAACAGAGTGTTCAAATGTCTCTCTCAGATCGGTTATCGTAGTTAGTAACTTTTCCCCGGACAGGTTGGCACTTGTGGAGAGAAGAGGGTGACCAAGATATTCAAGCCAACTTTTCAAAAAAAAATGATCTGGACATCGTATTCCAACCTTTTCATCAGAGCTGACTATCGATTTTGGTACATTAGGTCCTGCTGGTAACAATAACGTTAAAGGACCTGGCCAAAATTGTTTTAGATTCAAGTAGTATTTAGGGACTCTACTTGCTAGTTTGTCCACCCAATCTGGTGTTGGAATCAGCAGAAGAAAGCCCTTCTCTGCAGGTCTTTTTTTAAGTTCCTGTATTTTTTTGACACCATCTGGCTGATGTGGGTCACAGGCTAGTCCATAGACTGTGTCGGTAGAAGATAAGACAATTCCACCTTGTCTAATTATTTTTACAGCATATGGGAGTGTGTCAGTAGGACGTTTTCGGTCGATAAAAAACACCTTTTCCATAAAGCTTTAGATATGAGGATTTTGGAGCTGAAGATATTAAAAACTATTTAGACTGATTGTGAAAAGTAAATCCTATTGTAGTTAATTAGATTAAGTGGTCAATATTGAATTACCAATATTTCTGACGTAGATCTTTTTTGAGGATTTTACCAGTTCCTCCTTTGGGGAAGCTTTCATGAAATTCAATACTCTTTGGGACTTTAAAACTGGCAAGTTTTTTACGACTATAATCGATTATCTCTTCCGCACTAAGCGACACACCTGGTTTTAGGATTACAAGGGCTTTAGGGACCTCTCCCCATCTAGAATCCGGCACTGCAACAACAACACATTCTAAGATCTTAGGATGAGAAAGAATTTCTCTCTCAATTTCAACTGAAGAGATGTTTTCTCCTCCACTGATAATGATATCTTTTTTACGGTCTACGATATGGACACATCCATCTGAGTCGATAGTGGCCAGATCACCGGTGTGGAGCCATCCTCCCTCAAAGATTGCGCGAGTAGCTTCCCGATGATTCCAGTATCCTGCCATCGCTCCATCTGATCGAATCAAGAGTTCTCCAATCGTGCGTCCATTCCAGGGCAGGGAGTTTCCATCACTATCGATCAAATTTAGATGTACCCCTGGGATTGGGTATCCAGCCTTGGACTTAAGTATGAATTCTTGTTCATGGGTGAGATCAAGATAGACCTTAGGAGTTGCCATTGTAAGAACCGGAGCAGTTTCAGTAAGTCCATAACCAGCAAAACAGTCGCAATCAAAAACTTCTGTCACTGCACGAATTAGCCCGGGAGTTGAGGGGGCTCCTCCGATCTTTACCAAGCGAACGGAGGTGAAATTGAAGTGACTAAGTGATCTATGGTTGATAAGAGATTCAGCCATAGTGGGAACCAGCGAGAAGGTAGTCACTTTGTATTGTTGGATTTTTGTGAAAATGGCTTCAACTTCGAAATCTCGAATTAATACATGTGTGGCTCCCAGACAAGTAAAGTATTGTGGAGATCCCCATCCGTTTACATGAAAAAGGGGGATAATATGAAGGACTACATCAGACTCAGAAGCTTTTGTCATAAGGCCTACTTCTAGAGCATGTAGATAAAGATTCCTATGGGTAAGCATGACGCCCTTGGGATGACCTGTGGTTCCAGAGCTATAAAAAATAGAAGCAACCGCATCTTCGTTTTGCTGCATGACATCAAAGTTATATTTCTGCTCTTCTTTTTCTAGCATATTTTCTATAGAGTCTGGGAAAGCCCATCTTGGAGGGTCTGCTTTGTCTAGCAAGATAAAATAGCGAACTGATTCCAAATGATTAGCAATGTCTTCCAAAAGAGGTGAAAAATCTTGATGAAAGAGCACAACTTCAGCCTTGCAATCATTGAGTATAAATTTATACTCTGAGGGACAGAGGCGAACATTAAGAGGAACGATGATACCTCCGGCTAAGTTAACTCCGTAATAGGCTTCTAGTAGATGATGAGTGTTGTAGGATAAACAGGCGACACGCCCTCCCGGAGAGAGTTTCAAGCTCTCAAGCATATTTGCCATTTGCCGGCATCGAGAAGCATATTCTGCGTAAGTCCAGCGTTGGTCACCATCTATAACGGCTGTTTTTTTCCTGAACTGAATCTCAGCTCGCTCAAGAAAGCGAATATGAGTAAGGGGAATCTTCATTCTATCCTGACATAAATCTGGCGTGCTAGTTCTTCACTGAGGCTGTGCTCAACACCATTTAGCCTTATCAGAATAGGCCCATTGAAAGGACTTTTTTCGAGAACATATAGTTTTATCTCAGGATGTATCCCCATAGCGTCAAGATACCTTAATACGGAGGGGTTCCTATCCTCTACACGAACAACTGAGACATTAGTCATCGTATTTACATGCCACAACGAAGATAGATTTTCTTCCATTACTGTTCCATCTTTACGTGGAATAGGATGGCCATGAGGATCTCGAGTAGGGTAACCAAGCGCTTTATCAATACGCTCTTCAAATTCCTCTGAGATCACATGCTCGAGTTGCTCAGCTTCAGCATGGACCTTGTCCCAGCTGTATCCTAATACTTCTTTTAAATATAGTTCGATTAGACGATGATGACGAAGGACTTCGAGAGCTACTCGATTTCCGGTTGTGGTTAATCTAACGCCCTGATAAGGCTTATACTGTACTAACTTCAACGATGCCAGTTTTTGCAACATATTGGTTACGCTAGCAGCAGAACAATTTAATTTTTTAGCTAGCGCGGAAGTGGATACTTTTTCCCCATTCCGACCGAGCAGGTATATAGTTTTTAGGTAGTCCTCCATGGCATGACTTATCATTTATATCCTTTAGTTATTGCCATTTAATGATTCTTCCATACTATACAATTTAAGGCTAATCTCCTGAAATTCGTGTATTGAGGACCTGAATTCTCTTATGGGCGATCCGGCCATGAAGAGTCGTCTTGTCGAATTCAAGATAAGCTTTCCAGTGAATAATTGCCTTTTCAAGATGGTTTAATTTTTCAGCCAATCCAGCCAATTGATAATGAGCTTCAGGGAAACTATATTTCTTTGAAAGAGCTCGTTCGTAATAGTCAAATGCTTTCTTTTTATGGTTGTTTTCCTCAGAAACAAGGCCCAATTGAAATAGGGTCACAGGATTGCTAGGGTTGATTTCTAGTGCTTTTTTATAGCTACGCTCTGCTTGATTGTAATTTCGTCTACGATAGTAAAGTATTCCTAGGTTAATGAATGCGTTCTCGTGGGATGGATCTAATTTGATGGCCTGACGATAGGCGTGAAGTGCTCGTTCATGAGTTGAGGGATCCAAATCATAATTGAGTCCCTCTTTATACCATTCGTCGGCTTCACGAGTTCCGGCAAATAAATCAACTCGCTCCCGTACTTCGCTCCTAACACTATCCCAATCGAGGGCTAGAAGGTATTGTCCGGATAGGCTGTCGAGCAATTGATTTCCTTTTGATGCAATAATACGCTCACCGAGAGCAAATACTCGAAGATTGCTTAGTTGGTATTCCTTCTGTGGAAATCGTTTGATCAGCACTGCTACGCTCCGATTTAGATGAGTGGCAGCAACACCTTTTTCGATAATGTTTTTTACAGTACGAAGGCATATGAGATCCTGAAAGTCGTAAAATACCTTTCCACCTTGACGAAGACTTGGTTTTACTAGGTTAAGTCGGTCCCAATATTTAAGTCGACCATTCTTGATCTTTAGAATTTTAGAAACTTGCTCTCGGCTGAATTGTTTGAGCATGATTTAAGAAAATCCTACTATTTCTAGTCAACTACCTTTTTCTTGCCACTTATTTTTTGAAGATTGTCTATCTCCATTGCTTCTTTGATTTAATAATTATGGAGTTTTCTGCGAAGTGTTTCCATAGCGTGGGATACTTTATTTAGCTGATTCGTTTATCCCTAGCCCAGGTTTAAGATCTAGGAAATCCGTCTGCAATTCTATGTTATGTTACCAGAACATCCTACAATTATTTCCCTGTATTTTGACTTCAATGATGCCAACAAAAAGATCCTCTTTGATTCTTGCCACTGATCTAATACTTCTGCTTGAAATTTAATTATCAAGACTTCACTAGATAATATTTATACTGTTAAATTTTTGCTGTTTAGAAGTGTTTGAGAAATCTCCTATCTTGATAATAGGAACTATTTTGATGTTGACATTAAAAGTTTTAAAGAATGGATGGCATGTAGAATTTCTTTGTTGTTTTGACCTTTATCGCTCTATGCTAGACATTTGAATTGGGAACTATATATCTGCTAAGATCAAGTTTATTAATAGGTTATGCGGAACAATATAAGAGACGATTTACTTGACCTGCATAGAAAGCATGTAAAGGCTTGGGAGCAGAAAGACCTTAGTGGATTGCGTGCCATTTATGCCGAAGAGGCTATTGTTTTCAACACAGTTCCCCCTCCTCGTTTTTCTGACTTCAAAACCTTTGAGAACACTCTGCAGCACTATTTTGGGAAACTTTCCGAATTGACTTTCTTTACATCTAATATTCAAATAGAGGTTAAGGACGAGGTGGCTTGGATTACCTCTCAATACCTCTTGGCTTATCAAGTTGCTGGAAAGTTACTAAGGGAGAATGGGCGATGGACAGAGATTTTTCAGAAGGAGGAGGATGAATGGAAGTTAACACATCTCCATGCTTCTCCTGACCCTCTTCAAAGTTTTATTGCACCTGATTAGACTATAAGTTTGAATTAAGTTTTTGCTAACCGTTTAGCGCTTTTGACTTTCTCAAAAGCTATCCAACAAAGAAGATAGAAAAAGCGTGGAGTCCAAAGAATAAATTTTCCCGCCTTACGGATTGATAGTTTTTTCCTTTGAGTGCAAAAAGAAAAAGGAATGCTGGGAAGTTGAAGAGATCTCCCTAACGAACTACGGCGAATATAGAAGTAGTCAAGATTTTCGTTGTAAACCAATCTTTCTCGAGCGGGCAGAAGAAAAAATAATAGCTTTTGTAGACGGAAAATGGGACGTCCAGATAAAACTGCTGCAACGATATTATGACTTTTGAGAAGCTTGATGAAGAGTCTGTAGTTATTAATTGAATGATTAGATGTCCAGCAATCTAAATTTTCTTCAGGTATCAGGGAAAGATAATGATGTCGGTCTTTAGTACTACAAAGGAGGAAGATGTTTTCTTTTGGAATGGTAGTGTGAGAAAGGAGATGATGAAGAGCCTTAAGAGTATTGGATGTTGATTCTGTTTGAATTAGAAGTGCTTGTGCTTGTTGTCCACCTTTAGACTCAATGAGGAGAGGTTCTTTTCGAAATAAGTTTGGAAGGCTTCTAGGATTAAACCAGTAGCAATCTAGACCGGCGTTGAAAATAAGTTTGGAACGAAATGGGAAGACCAGGAAAATAAAAAGTTTGTGAAATGAGAATACTGGACGACCTGAAAAAATGATATTGATGAAATCAGGTTTTCTTTTTCTGATTTTTCTTGCTAGGAGAATCCAGGTAAACAGGTGTTTCGGAAAGTTGTGGACTACTTTTATTCCCGGAAGAGAACTCAGTGAGACCATGTCCTGCTCTTTACAAAGGAGATCTAAGCATGCTTCTGGATAGAGGTCAGCACCTAGCAATTTTTTAATAGATTTTCTTACCAGTGCACGATGTTCTGATTGCACTACTAGAATTCGTGAGTAACGTTTTTTCTTAGAACTGAACGGGTTGAAATAAAATATCTTAGAGAGAATGCTGAGGTTATTGATTCTGCCTATGGAATATTTTAGGGATGAATCAAAAACCAGGATTTGATGACGGAAAAAAAGAAGTAAACAAAGCCTGGCTTTACGATAGACATCCCTTTTTGATAATACGGCTGAAACTACACTTGGGTTAAGGCGTTTCAAGGTAAACAAGATAATCCAGTTACTGAAAAAGTTTCCCTTTTCCCACTTAAAGATTCGGTGAATCCCATTTATTTTACCTAGATCTATGGCGTCCTCTGAACGACACAAAACTATGACTTTGTTCTTCTTTAAGTCTTGATGAGAACAGAGAGTTTGAAGTGCCCTTCGAGAAATGCGAACACCTTCTGTTTGAATGAAAAGAATCGTCGCCGATCTCATTTGTTTGTTCTGTCTCTGGATTGGTAAAAGTTTTTATTAGTTCTCTTATATATATCCCTCAATTTAACCGACACATTGTCCCATTCATAATAATTTGTAGCAGCTTTTCGACCAGCTAATCCAAGCTTCAAACAATAATCGGGGGAACCTAATAGAGTAGTAGTACAGCGTGAAAAATCTTTTGGTTCATCAGCAATCAAAATATTTTCTCCATGTGTGGCACGTATTCCCAGGCAAGCTACAGAGGTAGCTACCATGGCTTTTCCTGCTGCCCATCCTTCCAATATTTTTCCTCGAATACCGACCCCAGTTCTCAACGGGACGATTACTACTTGGGCTTGAGCATAATAGTCGCGGATGTCTTCTACAAAACCAGTTACTGTAATGTTTGGTAGGTTGGCAAGTCTCTTGATTTCATTTGGAGGGGAAGATCCAACGATATAAAGATGGACATTTGGTCTGTACTTTTGGATTTGAGGAAATATCAATTCATTAAAGTACAACATTGCATCTACATTTGGTTGGTGCCGAAATGCTCCAACATAAAGTAGTGTATTCGGGCGTATTCTATGGGAAGGTGAAGGAGTGAAATACTTCGTATCAACCCCAGTGTTAAGAACTTGTATCTTTTTTTTTGGAAGAAAACCTTCTAAGTAAGAAGAATCGGTTTTAGTAACACAGATGACATTATCCATCTTTCGACATAATTGTAATTCTCGATTTAGGGTTTGGAGGGTATTGTAGTAACGTTGGATTTGTCGAAATGGATTGCTTTCGAGTGAGATTAAGGTTTGATGGGCAGCCCAGTTCACCTCAATTTCTGTAAGGACTTTGGGGAAATGGGGTACTAAACTTTCATATTGAGCCATTTGCGTCCATTCAAAGTGGACTAAATCAAAGTCTTTTTCAGTAAGAACCATTTCTAGTACTTGCCGGAAATTAGCGCAATAAAACTCCTCAAAAGGTTCATAGGGATAAGGAGAAATTGGTTCATACTCCCTTCTTAAAACTGTTTCAATGTGTTCACAATAGGGACGAATCTGTTCTACTTCCTTCAACTCATTTTTATTTTCTACAAAACATACGATAGTGAATCTGTACTGGTCAGAAAGTTGTTTAATTAGTTGAAAAACACGTCCAGCTCCACCATGTTTTCCAAGATGAGGGAGATAAGCACTAACAATTAGGATCTTAGGATAACGAAGTTTTACTGGGAAACGTCGGAGAGGAGTAAAATAATTCAGATAAGTTATAGGACGTTGTATCCACTCCAGAAACTGTTTTTCTTTGTAGGTTCTAAAAGGTTCACGGGAGCGAAGAAAAAAGACCCTTGGAGCCTTAAATAGAGTTTTTACATAGCTTTTTAGACTCATCGTCTGAGAAATCAGAAAGGGGAAAAGACAAAAATGAGAAATGAGAGTTTTTAGTTCGTAGTTCTTCCAAAGGTACAAAAGCTTTCTCTGCTCAATCATCTCTGTAATCTTTTTACTCTGAAAAATCCTGGAGGTAGTACTTCGATGTTTGTGAATAACTGTACTTTCTGATGAAAATAATACGCGTAGGCCTCTTCTCCAAGCCCGGTAAGATAGATCAGTATCTTCAACGTAGCATGGCGAAAAAATAGAAGAAAATCCGCCAAGCTTGAGAAAATAGTCTCTTCGAAAAGCAGAAGACCCACCACCAGCCCAAAGCACAGGAAGAAATCTACGAGTGCAATGATACTTTTGAATTAACTCATGAGCGAGGTGTAGGTAGCCCCCTGCTAACCATCCAGAAGTGTTTCCAGTCTCTTCACGTTTCCTATTTGATGGATGAAAGATCTGGCTACTAACGGCGAAAACATCAGGTGCTGTAAATGGTTCTAATAAAGGCTTTAAAAAGTTAGGGTTAACGATCATATCGTTATTTAGAAGTACAACAATTTCTTTGCTGGCAGCGGCCACACCCCGATTGTTTCCTTCTCCAAAACCCAAATTCTTCTCAAGGTTGATAGTCACTAATTCAGGGAAGTGTTGGTTAATCCAATCTATGCTCTTATCTGAGCTCCCATTATCAACAATTAGAATTTCGTGATCGCCTCCGTCTTTTTCTACGGCTCTAATTAAGGAAGGAAGACATTCTTGGAGTAGATCAAGTCCATTCCAGTTTAAGATTATTATTGAGCACTGTTTATTAGAAATTGTGGTTTGAGGAAAAGACCTGTTCAATGGTCTAGTAAACAGTGCAAAAAGATCAGTCAAAAGGGTTGTACTCAGCAGAAAAAGCTGGATAGGAAAAAGAATAATCCAATGCAAGATCTTTAGGAGCATTGCTGAATAACTGCAGACCAGAAATTAGAGTTCCTAGATTTTAAAAAATAACTGGAATAGGGAATTCTATTGTACATCGATTGCATCATAAGAAGGTGGTCAGCATTAGGAAATCTGAAATTAGGGACAGGAGTTTTAAAGGATTTTGTGGAGCCAGAAAAGAGTGTACTTCTTTGTAAATGAGGGTGCAAAGGCCTTCCATGTGCCGCGGTAGGATAAGAGATTGAGAGGGTTTAGGTAAAGGGAGTTAGTGTTTATATATGGTAGTTAAGAAGTTCAATTACCCACAATTTATTCTTTTTTTCAAGGGTTTTGGGTTCCCAGTAGGGATATATACATATATCCCTAATCTTTCAATTACCATTCGAATGAAGATGGAGTTGTGGGATGATGTATGCTTCTCATAAACTCAGATCTTTGCATTAGAGTAATCCCGAATCTTGTCAAGGGTAATACCGACAACTATGGTGGTTGTAGCCCCTATAAGGATGTACCAGGTCCATCCAATTGAGGGAAACAACTTCCAGTCATAAGTTCGATTGCAAATAACTAATAAAACTACAACGAGTCCACTAATCATGGCTGTCAATACAGCTAGCTCGCTTTTGACTCGGGTCCACTGTCCAATTAAAAAGGCACCGAGAACAGCTCCCATTACCACACTGGTAATACTCAATCCAACCTCTAAAACGCTTCCCCAATTACGAGCGAGTAGGGAAACACCAATAAGAAATATTCCCCAGATTACCGTGAAAACCTTGGATAGCAACACATTATTTTTCCCGCTGGTTCGTGAACTCCTATATGGAAGGTAAAAATCATTTAAGGTAGAAGAAGCAAGGGAATTAAGAGAACTGCTTAAAGTTGACATAGCAGCCGCAAAGACAGAAGCAATCATAAGTCCTGATATCCCTTGAGGCATTTCTTCGACAATAAAGAAAGGAAAAATGCGCTGGCTATCGGAAGGGAGGTTGTGGTTAGGATAGTGCTGATAGAAAGAATATAGAAGGGTTCCAATGATTAGAAATAAGCTAAATTGGAGTGTTACAATCAATCCACTGAGCAACAATCCTTTCTGGGCCTTGCTCTGAGAGGAACAGGATAGATATCGCTGTACCATCATTTGATCTGTCCCATGTGTGGCAAAAGTTAGAAAAGCTCCGCCCACAATAGCGGCTACAAAAGAGTAGGGGTTTTCAATAGAGAAACTAAATTCTGTGATCCGCAGTTTATTTGTATGCTCGGCTAAATAAGATATATTTTGCCATCCTCCAGGAACACGTATTAAAAGGAAATAAAACGCGATCGTGGCGCCGATCAAATAGACAATAAGTTGAAGAACATCGTTCCAAACAACGGCTTTTATTCCACCGTAAAAGGTATAAATTATTGTGATTGAGCCGATTATAACAACGGTCCAAAAATCTGAGATTTGAGTTACAACAGAAAGAACAAGAGCGGTTGCGAATAAACGGACCCCGTCTGCAAGTATTCTATTCAGTTGAAACAGTCCAGCTGTGAAGTTCCTTATCTTTGTACCAAAGCGTGATTTTAGAATTTCGTAGGCACTTTTGATGTCATTTCTAAAATACGCAGGTATTAGAATAAAGCTGACTGCAATTTTCCCCAAAACATAACCTAAAGCAATCTGAAAAAAACTTAAATTTCCGCTATATGAAAAAGCTGGGATACCAATAAAGGTAAGGGTACTTGTCTCTGTAGCGACGATTGATAGAGAAAGAGCCCACCAAGGTAGAGTGTGGCTCGCAAAAAAATAGTCCTGGGTGCTGCTAGATGATCCCCGTCCAAGCCTGATACCTAGGATTGTTGTTAAAATTAGATAGGTGAAAAGAACAGCATAGTCAACAGAACCAAACTGCATTTTTAAATATGGTCGCCCTTTCCTAATAGAATTTTCAGATAGTTCGTGGTTATGTTAAAGCGTCGGGCAAGAAGAAAGTGGAAAAATGAATTCAGAATAAGGTCCCTCTGGATCGCTGTTTAGTTAGAATGTTTAAGCATCCTAATATCCCACTGATAATTTGTCTTTTAAAGAGACTGATTTGACATTAGGAGTAGTTATCTCACATAGGTTTACTATGGTGCTAGTCTGATTTATTAGAAAAGGATAGATTACGATCTATAGTCAATACTACGTAATTTCCGTAATGGCAGTCACGAAATATTAGAATACCTAAGAGGTTTAAATAGTAAGAGCTTTCCAGAATCGACTTTTCCTCTTTTGTCGAATTAGATTTGAAATAGATTTTTTTAAGGTTAGTTTAAAAAAAAACAGAAAAACTCTAATATTATCAGGAATATAGAAGAGATATCAGGACTCTTTTTCAAGGTCGTTAAAGCTTCTCTGCGTTATAATGGAGAGTACATGTTTACTGGTATTGTGACTGAACTAGGCCGACTGATTAAGATCGAAAAGACGGTAGATGGAATTGTGCTTACTATTGAATCAAAAGCAATGGCCAACCACCTCAATGTCGGCGATAGTATAAGTGTGGATGGGGTTTGTCTAACCACGGTAGGGTGCAAAAAAAAGAATTTTCAGTTGGAGGTTACACCAGAGACCCTGCGTTTAACTAACATTGGAATTCGCAAGGAAGGAGACACGGTTAATTTAGAGCTAGCTGCTCGGTTTGGTGATTTCCTAGGAGGTCACTTGGTGCAGGGTCATGTCGATGGCACAGGAATACTTACTAAGGTTTGTGAAGAAGGAAATTCAAAGATCCTTAGAATTAAAGCTTCTAAGCGAATTCTTTGCTACTGTACTTTGAAAGGTAGCATCACCTTAAATGGTGTCAGTCTTACAATTTCAGCTTTGGGGAAAGAATGGTTTGAAGTAACTATAATTCCACACACGCAAGAAATGACGAACCTTTGCCATTATAAAATCTCGGACCTGGTAAACATAGAGATTGACATGATTAGCAAATATGTAGAATTGCATATCAAAAAGCTTCTAGTTGGCTTCTTAATGGTTTTTTTAACATCTATTGGAGGGGTTCAGGCCGCTTCCTTTGATGTTATTGCAAATACTATTCTTGTCTATGAGAACCAGTCCAGGGGCACTACGAGTGAAATTGTGATTCGTGTAGCTCGTTACCAGCCAGACATCTTAATGGAGTGGGAAACTTTCCAAGATCAAGGGACAGTGCAGCTTCTAACGAGCGCCGTAGAAAAAGCCAAGAGTTACACACTACGAGGATTGTTTAAGGTAGGAGTGGATATGGTCTCTACAGATGAAATGACCATTTGGTTGTCGCGTTCACAATATGACCAATTAGTGCGAAAAAAAACTAAAAAGGTTTTTTTGGGTTCTAGATACCAAAAAATTAAGTTTTCCCGGCGTGAGAAAATTAATATCAGTGTTAACAAAGAGATAAATAGTTGTCCTGTCATTGTTCTAGAGGACAGTCGTGGAGGAGAGTGGTGCTTCATAGAGGACAGGGAAAATCCTATACTTGCACAGTACTCAACTCAAATGTATAAAACAAAGCTTAGTCGAGTTGTTAATCCTAAAAAGTCCGCGCTACGTTGGATTAAGAAATTAGCTCCAATAAGATAACTAGAGTTTATATAGAATAGGAATCTCAATGTCATCAATATCTACCGAAAATAATGGTTTGGATTTAGTCGAAGATGCAGTCGAGGACATTCGTAAGGGAAAGATGGTGATTGTAGTTGATGAGGAAGAACGTGAAAACGAAGGTGATTTGACGATGGCGGCAGAGAAAGTAACTGCTGAGTCGATAAATTTCATGGCTACCCATGGTCGCGGTCTCATCTGTCTTCCCATGCAGGGGATAGTTTTGGATAAGCTAAATGTTCCACTCATGGTGTCTCAGAACGAATCTCCTCATGAGACTGCTTTTTGCGTTAGCATTGAGGCTCGAAAAAAAGTCTCAACCGGAATTTCTGCGGCTGATCGAGCGACAACAATCTTAACTGCGATAGATGCCAAAACAAACTCAGAAGATTTGATTCGTCCAGGCCATGTTTTCCCTTTAAGGGCAAGGCCGGGCGGGGTATTGGAAAGGGCTGGACAGACAGAAGCGGCTGTTGATCTAGCTCGGATTTCTGGCTTAAATCCAGCTGGTGTGATCTGTGAAATCATGAATACAGACGGATCAATGGCTAGATTGCCTGATCTCAAAAACTTTCGCCAGCAACATGGAATTCGCATTGTGTCTGTTGTGGATTTGATCAAGTTTCGTCTAAAAACAGAGCGTTTTGTGAAAAAAATTGAACAACTACCTTTTTCGAGTGAATACGGTGAATTTGAGTTAATGGTCTTTGAAAATCAGCTAGATGCTTCCCAGCATTTTGCTTTAATTAAGGGGGAGGTAAATGTTCAAGGACCTGTGCTTGTCAGAGTTCAAGTGGAATCTCTCTTTAGTGATGTATTTCACAAGCTATCAGATCAGAAGGGTAATGAAGTTGCTCTGTCTCTCCGAAAAATAGAAAAGGAAGGGAAAGGTGTATTCGTATATCTGAGAGGAGGAGGCAAAAATAGTAACAGGTTAGGGAAGGAAATAAATAAAGTTCTGTCTCGGGAAAACAAGGCTGAAAATTCCAATTCATTCACGGAATTTTTTCGTGATTATGGAGTAGGCGCCCAGATTCTGACAGAGATTGGTTTGCACGAAATTAAATTACTAACTAATCATCCCAAGAGAATTGTTGCTCTGGAGGGATTTGGGCTAAAAGTTGTTGAAGAAATACCGATTTGTTAGGGGAAGGAATCCCAATAGTTCTTTTCTCTAAGACAATTTTTAGTAATTAAATCACTTATTGTTACCCGGATAGTAGCCTTCCTTGTGTAAGACTTTTAGTTTGTCAGGTTTGCCGTTTCCATCCACGTCGACTTCAACCTTGATTCGCAACTTGCGAAACTTTTTATTTTCTTGGGTGTTAGAAGAGATATAACTCAGGGAATAACGACTTCGAACCAATGTACTTATATTCTTGAAAATCTTTGGATAGCCAGTGGTAAAGCGAGGGAAATAGGCGGCACCACCTGTGGACTTGGTAATTGCTTTTAAAATGGCTTCTGCCTGCTGAAAGTCGAGTCGTACCGTTCCAGGAATCTGGAAATCATTACGAGCTAGAAAATTTCCACCTAGACCAACTGCATATATAGTTACATTGGTATTTTTAACTCTTTTGAGAAGTTTTCCGAGATTAGCCTTGCTAAAGGAATCTAGGCCAGTTGTCACAAGTACAATCGAAACTTTCCCTTCAACCTCTTCAAGGCGATCCAGGGTGTCAATAACCGCATCATAGAAATTGCTTTCTGAGAATCCCGGATTTCGAAGTTTACTTATGGCATGGTTGACCTCGTGGGGATCTTGAGTGAAATCCACAAGGATCTCTGAGTTTAGGTCATATGCAATCAGTGCAATCCAATCCTCCTGTCGCATATCATTGACAAAAAGTCGAGATGCTAGCCATGCTTCATAAAGCATTTCCCATCCTGCACGGTAGCTAAGATTATTGACGATGTAACTGCTGTATTCAACTAGAAGAACCGCTGTCATAGAGGCTTGAACAGGAGAAAAATTTATAATCTTTTGTTGGATCTTGTCCTCATAGACCTTGAAATGTTCAGGTTGTAATCCTCGAATCAGATTTCCATCTTTGTTCTGAACCGTAACATCAACCTGGATTTGTGACACGCCGACTCTAATAGTAGCTTGTCCAGCTGGTTTGTCCTTCTTTTCCTGGATCGGTGGCTGTGCCTCTGGGCTGCCAATTAAAATTCCAAGGAAGAGAAAAATATAGAAGAGAGTTTTAAAAACTTTAAGACGTGTTTTTTCCATTGGATAGAGAACAATAGGCTTAAATTAGATAAAGATATTATCATATGGAAAGGTAGGTTGTTTTTGTGTTTTCAGAGGTTAAGGAGGATTTACTTTGAGCAATGAATATTAATGGGGAATTATTTCAATTTTAGAAATTATGTGGCTTTGAGTGAGAGATGATCCGTTGATTGTAAATGCGCTCAGAAATTTGTCGCACACTAGCTATCTTGTGAGGGGTAAGGGTTATTCCTCGAGTATTTCTACCTTTGACAGTGTAGCTATGAAAATCAATGTAGAGATTCAACTTGATGCGTGGTTTTTTTCTCAACCGCACATGACAGAAGCGAGCTTCATCTGATTGAAAAAACAGAGCTCTCATCACATTCTCTTTCTTTCCTAGAGAATAGTTTTTGTTTCTTGTTACACCTCCAATCTTAAAACGTTTTACTATGGCTCGTCCCGTTCCTTTTTCTTCATAAATAGCATTAAAGATGGTTTGTCGAGTGTCTGGCTCAAATAACTGAATATACATGATGTTGTCCCCAACATATTTTTTGGGTGATATTTTGGTTACCAGAATTGTGCCATCTTTAAGGACAACCATCACATCATGAAGGTTAGAACAGGGCCCAATCTCAGTTCCGATTTTAGCGTCTGTCCCAATAAATCCTGCTTTTCGATCTGCATACAATTTTTCAGATTTAGCAGCAACAGTTTGTGCTTTGACTGTGTCAAAGGTTGTTAATTTTGTTCTGCGCTCTCGCCCAGAGCCGTAGGTTTCTATCAGATAATCAATATAATTAATTGTATAGAGAGTAAGATTTCTAAGGTTGCGACGAATAGCTACCAACTGACTGTCAATTTTATTAAGTTTTTCTATTGCTTTGTTGGCATCCCAAGCACTTATGCTTTTGATAGGGATCTCTGTCAAATAGTTGAGGTCTTTTTTAGTGACGTTGTTTCGTAGTTTTGATTTATGTGGTTCCAACCCCTTATCTATCTCAAGGAGTACAGATTTCAAGGTTTTACACTGCTCAATGCGGAGATAAATTCGGTTTTCGACAAAAATGTGAACTAAACGCAGTCGGTGCCAATCCCAGGTCAATTGTTCACGACGGTATTCCAGATCTTGTTTTAGGAGCGCCTTAGTTCTTTTTGTGCTGTCGATTAGAAGGTTGGAAATACTGCACAATTCTGGACGATCCTTTCGAATCACCATTGGTGTGGAGCTCAGGGTTAACTCACAATTTGTGAAGGCATAAAGGGCTTGCTTAGCCTGACACATGTCAACGCCCCTTTGGAAAGTGACAATAATTTCAACCCTTTCAGCGGTATTGTCTTCTATTTGTGTGATCTTGATTTTACCCTTTTCGTTGGCACTAAGTATTGATTCGATGAGAGACTGGGTGGTAGCTCCATAAGGGAGCTCTCTTATAATTAGAGACTTCCCTGGTCCGTTTTCCATCTTGGCCCTGACCCGTACACGGGAACCTTTTCTACCGTCGTTGTAGTTGCTGATATCGGCTAGACCACCAGTGGGAAAATCAGGGTATAATTTGAACTCATGATTTTCGAGGAAAGATTTCTGAGCAGTTAAGAGCTCAAGGAAATTGTGGGGAAGAATTCTTGTAGTCATTCCTACAGCAATGCCCTCCGTTCCGGTTGCTAGCAAAAGAGGGAATCTTGTCGGAAAGCAGATTGGTTCTCGATTTCTCCCATCATAGGAAAGCTGATATTCGGTTAAATGTTTTGCAAACATTACTTCTTTTGCAAAGGATGTCAAACGAGCCTCAATGTAACGAGCTGCTGCGGCCGAGTCTCCCGTTGCTGGATTTCCCCAGTTCCCTTGTGTATCAATTAGAAGTTCTTTTTGTGCCATTGTGACAAGGGCTGCATAAATTGAAGTATCACCATGAGGGTGGTACTTCATGCAATGTCCAACCAAATTTGCGACTTTGTTATAACGGCCATCCTCGTTTTCCCATAATGAATGAAGGATTCGACGTTGTACCGGTTTTAGTCCGTCTTTAGCTTGAGGAATGGATCGGTCGGTGATTACATAGGAGGCATATTGAAGAAAGTAGTCTTTATAGGTTTTCTGAATCCCAAGTTCAGCATCACTGGATGAGATTTTGTTTGAGTTTTTTCCAGGGCTACTCAATTAAGACACCTCATTCGAGGCTGACGAAATTTCTATTGACTCTGTGATGAGATTTTTGAGAATGAAATCTTTTCGATCTGGGGTATTTTTCCCCATATAGAATTTAAGGTGCTCTTTGATTTTTAGTTCATGGGGTAAGTGGACACGGTCAAGTCGAATGTTATCACCAATGAAGTCTTTAAACTCAATTGGGGAAATTTCACCTAACCCCTTGAATCGAGTAATCTCTGTTTTACCATTAAGTCTAAGGATAGCCTCTTGTTTCTCCCTTTGGTCATAGCAGTAAATCGTTTTCTTTTTATTACGAACCCGAAAGATGGGTGTTTGCAAAATATAGACATGTCCCGTACGGACTAATTCAGTAAAGAACTGTAGGAAAAAGGTCAAAAGTAGGAGTCTTATGTGCATTCCATCAACATCTGCATCGGTTGCGATGATAACCTGGTTATAGCGGAGGTTATCAATCCCGTCTTCGATTCCGAGGGCGTGCTGTAAGAGATTTAATTCTTCGTTTTGGTAGACCACTTTACGTGAGAGACCAAAGCAGTTAAGCGGTTTTCCACGGAGGGAAAACACAGCCTGAATCTGGACCTGCCTTACTTTGGTTATACTTCCAGATGCACTATCACCTTCTGTAATAAAAAGCTGGGTACGATCAAAGCCCTCCCGTTTTGATTCATTGAAGTGTATCTTACAATCCTTCAGCTTTTTGTTGTAAACATTGGCTTTACGTGTTCGTTCTCGAGATATTCTTTTTATTCCTGCTAGATCTTTTCTCTCTCGTTCATTACGTCGAAGTTTTGTTAATATTCCTTTGGAGATTTGGGGGTTCTTGTGAAGGAAAGTCACTATGCGTTCACGTACAAATTCAACAATCCAAGATCTAATACTTGTTCCATTTTCTGAAACATGAGTACTGCCTAGTTTAGTTTTAGTCTGTGATTCGAAGACGGGCTCATGGATACGGATGAGAATCGCACCCACGATACCTGATCGAGCATCCGAGGGATCAACCTGTTTACCATAGTATTCTTTTAAGGCTTTGAGTATCCCTTCCCGAAAAGCTGCTTGATGTGTTCCTCCTTCTGGTGTGTACTGACCGTTTACAAAAGAAAGGTAGGATTCTCCATAGGAATCGGTGTGGGTTAATGTGAATTCAATAGAGTCACTGACTTGGTGAATAGGAGCGTAGAGGGCGAGTCCTTGAGTCTCACGACCTAATAGATCAAGAAGTCCTTTCTTGCTGAAAATGACTTGATGCTCGAAATGAAGGCGTAGTCCTCTATTTAAAAATGCATAGTTCCAGAGGCGGTTCTCTAAGAATTGTCCGTTAAATTTGTACCCAGGGAAGATACTGGGATCTGGGCTAAATTCAACTCTTGTTCCATCTGGTTTTTTGGAAGGCAAGATCGGATGTTCTTTTAGAAGTTTTCCTCGGGAAAATTCAGCGCGCTTAACCCTTCCTTCACGAAAAGATTCAATAACAAAACTAGTTGATAGGGCATTTACTGCCTTTGTGCCAACCCCGTTTAGACCCACACTACGATAAAAAGCTCCAGTATCGTACTTTGCTCCTGTATTAATCTGGGCGACACATTCAATCATTTTCCCATGGGGGATACCACGACCATAATCTCGAACGGAAAGGGTTCCATTACTCACAGCAACTTTAATGTTCTTTCCGGCACCCATCAAGAACTCGTCTATGCTATTGTCAATCACCTCTTTAAAGAGTAAATAGATTCCATCGTTTTCTTGGGAACCGTCCCCTTGTTTTCCTATATACATCCCAGGACGGGTGCGAATATGATCCTTCCAATCAAGACTTTTTATATGTTCTTCATTGTAGGCGGCTATTTGGGCTAGAGACCTATTGCTTGCCAAGTGTTTAATATTCTCCTTGTGCTACTCTGGCAAATTTTTAGAAGCGTGGTAAACAATCAGCTAAAGTGTTCCCACCTTCTAGGCGGATTGAAATCATTGTACCCAAATGGGCTGAACGGTTTGGTACATAGATTTATCTGCTAAGTACGTAGAGTGCTTATAGAGAAACCAATTTTTATCCTTGGTTATAACTTCATCACAACAAAAAACAATTTTTTTTAGAGACACTGGTTTGCAGAATTCAATAGTGTCTAAGAATTAATGCAAAACAGATTTCTTTGGGGGTGTTTTATAGTTACTTTTGAAAGTTAAATAAATACTATTAAAATCAATATCTGTATGGATTTTCAAACCATCTTTAGATTTGACATTGAGAATCCAAAGCCTTCTTAAGGAATTAAGGGTTAGAATTGAGAAGATGATAGATAAAAGAGCTTCTACTAAGCGCCTGATTGTAGCAGGACTGGTTTCACTTCTAATTATCTTTGGAATAGGCTACGATTTAAAAACAGAGCTTCAATCTATTCTGAGCTCGATTCGTAGTTTTGACTCCTTTGGTCCTTTTATTTTTATACTGATCTATGTCTTGGCAACTGTAGCTTTAGTGCCTGGATTAGTTCTTACAATGGGATCCGGAGTTATCTTTGGAGTACTTCTAGGTACATTGCTTTCGTTAGTTTCAGCTACTCTAGGGGCGACTGCAGCTTTCTTGATTGGACGCTATCTAGCACGAGATTGGGTTGAAGGCAGACTTGGAAAAAATAAGAGATTTAAAGCCATTGAAAAAAGGGTGTCATCTGAAGGATGGAAAATAGTAATTCTGATCCGCTTTTCTCCAATTTTCCCCTTTAACCTTATTAATTATGGTTTTGGATTAACCTCGATTTCTCTGAGAGATTATGTTTTTGCTTCCTTTGTTGGGATGCTGCCTGGAACGTTAATGTATGTATACATTGGATCAATAGCAAATGATTGGATCATGATTGGGGCAAACGATCTTTGGAACACAAAAGGGCCGTTTTTCTTCCATTTGGTCGGACTTATTATCACTGTCCTAACTACTATCTACATTACTCGAATCTCGCGGTCTTCACTTGACAAGCGAATTCAATAGTTGATTGAGGTAATAGTGGTAGCATCTAATTCTTTTTCTATGTTTCCAGAAGATGAACACAACAAACTACTACTAGAAAATGTCCACCCAACTAATTGGGAAAACCCCGAGCCAAAGGAAAAATATAACCTTGTGGTTGTTGGGGCTGGAACAGCAGGTCTTGTAACGGCAATTGGGGCTGCCACTCTTGGCGCTAGAGTTGCTTTGGTTGAAAGGGATCTTATGGGTGGAGAATGTCTGAATACAGGATGTGTTCCGTCCAAAGGACTAATTGCCTCTGCCAAAATGTTATCTAATGTGCAGAAATCTAGCGATTACGGAATCAGAATAGACAGAGGAATAAAGGTTGACTTTGAGGCAATTATGGAGCGGGTTCGTTATCTTCGCTCACAAATCAGTCGTCGAGATTCGGTGAAACGGTGCACAGAGAAAGGCATTGATGTGTTTCTGGGTCACGGAAAATTTCTCGATTCTTGTGAATTGGAAGTCGGAGGTAAAATCCTTAAATTTAAAAAGGCTGTAATAGCTACTGGTTCTAGCCCAGCTAAGCTTCCTAGTCTAGGGTTACAAAAAGTTGATTATTTGACTAACGAAACCCTTTTTAGCTTGAATCAATTGCCTCCTCGATTAGCTGTGATTGGAGCTGGGCCCATGGGTTGTGAGATGGCTCAGGCCTTTGCTCGATTTGGATCTAGGGTATGCCTCCTGGAACATCGTTCTCAGATCCTTGGAAGAGAAGATCCAGAAGCTGCAGCCGTCATTGAACAAGCGTTACGCAATGATGGAGTTACTGTCTTTTTAAACTGTTCTCCAAGGTTAGATTCGAGCTCAGCTGAGGGAAAAAACATAACATTGGGCTCTAGTGGAGAAAAAAAGGTAATTACGACAGATGAAATTTTAGTGGCAGTAGGACGTGTTCCGAATTCCGATGGATTGGGCTTGGAAAAAGTTGGAGTGGAATATAATGAATCTGAGGGAGTGATAGTCAACGAATATCTTCAGACATCAAACCCGAGAATCTATGCTGCTGGAGATATCTGTAGTAGGAACAAATATACTCACACAGCTGATGCCACAGCACGGATTGTCATCCAAAACTCTCTATTCTATGGACGAAAAAAGTTGGATTTGCTTACTAACCCTTGTTGTACTTTTACTGATCCAGAAATTGCTCATGTCGGACTCTATGAGAGGGAAGCTCTTGCTAAGGGACTAAAACTTGATACTTTTGTTCAAGAGATAAAAAATCTAGATCGTGCATTTTTAGATGGTCAGACCGAAGGTTTTGTGAAGGTTTATACGGAAAAGGGTAAGGATCGAATATTAGGAGCTACCATAGTTTCTTCGGATGCGGGTAGCATGATCAGTGAATTGACACTTGCAATGGTAGCTGGGGCAGGTCTTAGCATGTTATCTAAGACAATTCATCCTTATCCGACTCAGTCAGAAGCTATTAAACAGGTTGGTGATGCATACAATCGTAATCGGTTAACACCTTTGGTTCGAAAGTTGTTAAATGGTTGGTTTTCGTGGACCAGGTGATTAATTCTAGTTTTAGAAATTATTTATAAGAAACAGAAGTGTTCGATAGGTCATGGGCCGCATCATATTAGCTTCAAGGTAATACTGAGTTTTTAGGGTGGACAGGGTGTTTTGTAATCACAGACCGTTTATACCAGAGCGATAGTTTTTGTGGAGGCACACCTAGTAAATAAGCAAACACAATTAACCAGTTATAGAAAGTTGTTAAAAACAGGCCCATTTCTTTCCACCTTCTTACCGAAGTAGTCGCTGCCATCTTCGAAATTCCAATTTTCCCTACCTTTGAAAGTCTTCGTATGAATTCAAAGTCTTCCATAATCGGTATTTCGAGATAACCTCCAATTTTTTCAAAGGTATTAGATGTGAGAAAGATAGCTTGGTCGCCATAGGGAATAGAAAGAATATGTGATCTCAGGTTAGCTCCAAATTCAATGAGTCTATATCCCCACTTTTTTCCGCCTATTGATAGCTGGAAAGCACCGGCTGATACAGTCGGTTTTTTTAGGATTCGAATAATTTCAGGAAGGTAATTATCTGGTAGTTGGGTATCGGCGTGTAGAAAGATAAGGTACCGTCCCCTTGCTTCTCTTGAAGCATTGTTCATTTGTATGGACCGGCCAGGTTTAGAGATAAGAAAACGTGCTCCATAGTGCTTGGCAATCAAAGAGGTTGTATCGGTACTTCCTCCATCCGCTACAATGATCTCCTGTTCTGATCTGTGCCTCAGTCGTGAGAGTGTCTTCGGAAGTAACTCGGCTTCATTCAAGGTT
Source organism: uncultured Acidobacteriota bacterium (assembly GCA_964569605.1). Lineage (GTDB taxonomy): Bacteria > Acidobacteriota > UBA6911 > RPQK01 > CBDAPI01 > CBDAPI01. The sequence goes on along the minus strand of CAZMUJ010000088.1, from coordinate 1,622 downwards.
GGAATAATGATAGAGATAGTAGGAGTTGGAAGGCTAGCACTTGGTGAGGACTGATTGTACGGGGGGAGATCCTGATTAATAGTCTTATTGATTTCAATCATTAGACTTCCCTTGATTGGCTTTCTCAAACCAAATGTTTTTCTGTCTTTCTGTTGTTTAAATCGATTGGGCTCAATTTATAATGATCTTGACATCATCTCTATATAGTATTTAGGATTATACAAACAATTTATCTAGAGTGGCTGAGGGATCGGGCCCGTGGAAGCCACAGCAACCCCCCAAGGGAAGGTGCTAAGTCCCGCAGGTCGTAGACCTGAGAGATAAAAACTCTCTAAGCAGAAGCCCTTCCTGAACAGGGATGGCTTTTTGGGAGCACTTCTTCTGATGGCTGGTCGGGCCCAATTTCCTTCTCCTCTCTTCAGGTGAATCTACAGTTCTGTGCGAGGCATATGAACAACTAATTAGCATAATCAGGGTTAGCAGAAGACGAGGAAGAATGAATTACCTTACAAGTTTGAAGTGCAAGGAATGTTCAACAGTTTATCCAACAGATCGAAGCTTTATGTGTTTGAACTGTCTTGGACCCTTAGAGGTCACTTATGACTATGAAAAAATTGGATGCAATGTTAATCGAGATGAAATTTCGTCTAGACCACTCAATTTGTGGAGATATCGAGAGCTTCTTCCGGTAACTGACACTCCTATTGCAGGTAATTATTCGGGTTGGACTCCTTTGATTCACGCTCGTAGATTGGGCGAATATCTTGGGCTTTCCAAACTCTATCTTAAGGATGATTCTACTAATCGTCCTACCCTTTCTTACAAAGATAGGGTTGTCCCAGTGGCGATTAGTAGGGGCATTGAACTTGGGTTTAAGATCTTTGCCTGCGCTTCGACGGGGAATTTGGGGAATGCTTTGGCAGCTCACTGTGCAGCAGCAGGTTTGGAGAGTCTTATATTTATTCCAGATGACATCGAACCAGCTAAAATTACTGCCTCTCTCCTTTGTGGCCCGAGAGTGATTACGCTTGAGGGAAACTATGATGAGGTTAACCGGCTCTGTGCTCAGATTGGAGATGAGTATGGTTGGGGTTTTGTGAACGTTAACCTTAGGCCTTACTACACGGAGGGTGCCAAAACCCTGGGATTTGAGATTGCAGAACAGATGAACTGGAAGCTTCCTGACCACATGGTTCTTCCTACCGCTGGGGGAACCCTACTTCCCAAGGTAGAAAAAGCTTTTGATGAACTGCGTTTATTAGAGTGGGCATATGGAGATACAAAGCTTCATGTTGCTCAAGCGAGTGGTTGTGCACCAGTTGTCAATGCCCTCGAAGCAGGTAAAGATGAAATTGATCCAGTCAAGCCACAAACAATTGCCAAGTCAATTGCTATTGGAGATCCGGCTGATGGTCCCTATGTTATTTCTGCAGTCCGGAATTCAGGGGGTAAGGGTCTAGTTGTCCAGGATGAAGAAATTTTGCAAGCAATTGAACTACTTGCTAAGTACGAAGGGATCCTATGTGAACCGGCAGGGGGGACCACTCTTGCCGCTGCCATTAAGCTCGCAAATAATAGTGAGATAGCGCCTACGGAGACAGTGGTTGTGGGTTTAACAGGTA
>CAZMUJ010000087.1:0-2446 GCA_964569605.1 uncultured Acidobacteriota bacterium | reverse complement strand
CTACAACGACTGAATCATCAAATCAATAAAGGTGGGTTTTGCTAAGTGCAGATAGGAAATTACACCCCCCCATTAAAATCTCTTTTAAAGGAATCTAGTGGTTTTTGGGGTCTTAGCGATTGAGAATCACATCACTTGCCGCATCCCTGTATCCACAATACTCACAACGTTCCGTATGAGGGGGAATGTCACTAGCATTGAGGCATTCATGCAGATTCATGATGGTGTTTTCTACCCAGGATGAATTCCCCTCATAGGGGATGACGTTAATATCGAATTCAAGGAGGCTGTTAAAAGCTTCCTTGTCGGTGATTCCATTACAATAGATAAAATACCCCGTATTGGAAACCGTGTATCCATTATTGAAGAGAAGCCATTGATAGATTTCCATCTGTCTTTTGTAGGTGATGTGCCATGTATTATTGAGACGATCAATCTTTTCCTTTTTAGATGTTGCCTTATAGTCAACAACTATCATCTCCTTGGCTGAATTAATCCAGAGGTCGTCAATGGCTCCGAAAATCAAGAGATTCGTGGGAACATGATGGTATTGAATTCCAGTAAAGTTAGTGCGCCAAGTATTGAGAGTCTCTATCTGGTAAGGAATAGCATCGATGCCATTTTGTGTGATCAGGGGATGGGGCTCGTTTTTTTTCCTGTACTGGTCAAATTCTTTTTTAAGGAGTTCGTCCACTGCTGAATTCAAATTAAATGGGAAACCCGGTGGTCGACCAACACCAAGCCGTCGGTCCAGGTAAAAACAACGGGGACAATCGATGAAGAGTTCGATTTTGGTGCGACTGACCTTGAAGGGATCAGGGGAATTAGGATCAAAAAGATTTCTGGTCCGCTTAGCTCGAGTATATTTATTCATTAAAAATTAAAACCGTTGGGGCATTTCATTTCTAGGCTTGAATTCTCTGGCGAGTTGTTGAGCTTTTGCTATTTGGGAGGGAGTCATTTTTTTAGCAATGATCTTTCTCTGTTCGACACAATCTTCATCTCCTTGTTCAGCAGCGAGATTATACCACTTATAGGCTAGTACATAGTCATTGGGAGCACAACCACCGGATTCGTAATTAACTCCTAAAAGAAATTGACTCCTGCTATCTCCCTGTTCAGCTGCCCTTCTAATCCACTTAAGAGCCTCCTGGTAATCCTGAGGAACTCCTTTGCCTTCATCATACATCATTCCCAAACAGTATTGCGCATCAGCATTTCCCTGTTCAGCAGCACGTTCATACCACTTAAAAGCTTGTTGAAAATCTTGGGGACCTCCTTTGCCATCGTGATACATCGAGCCTAACGTATATTGGGTATCAGTATCCTCACCCTTCACTAATGGTAGGAGCTCTTCAATTGAGTCTTTGTGGGGATAGCCAACCTCTTCAGCTACCTGATTGTCGCCAGGGTTTCTACCAGTGATGGCTTTCCAAAGGGGTTCCAAAATGTACTTTATGACCTTCATGACACTTCCTAAAAAATATGCCCTAAGGTTTACAGATTTTACAGGGTCTATGGCCAGCTGCAATAGCTTCAGTCCTTGAATTAAATAATACTGTGCAGTTTTTGCAGGTGTAGTACCGGCAGCTTGATTGGTGGAAAACTTTACTTCTGATATTTCCATGCAAGGTTGTTTTGAGAGTTTGAGTTTTCCTTCCTTGCATCCGATATTTCCAGGGCGGTTTTGGGTTGGGTAATGACCACAAACCAACCCTTACATTCCGAGCTTGGTTTTCTGCCGCAGCTAGAGCTCTATCCGATGAGTATTGTTTGTAGTGCCATGCCAGTCCAGCTTTTACAAGTTCTGTGGACAGATCTTTTTCTCCAATAGAAACTCTCCCTACAATCCTCCCATATCGGTCATATTCTTTGATTTGAACAGAGACCTCCTGTCCAAAAGCTAGATTGGAGGTAAACTTTGTAGCTAGGGAAGAAAAATCCTGGCCTTTTTCAGGAGAATCAACCCCTTCAAGTCTGACTCTGACAGACTGCTGATTCCGTAAAACACTGATCGTATCCCCATCACTAATTCCTATACATTTTCCAGCAAAACTCTCAGCTAAAAGCAGCTGGGGAAGAAACACTAATGTCAGTAAGATATATTTAATAGCTATCACTGATTTTCTTTCCACTAGGGTTCCCATTCTTTTGTATAATCTTCGATGAAATGGCTAAAAACCAACCATCGTTCAGGATTTAAAATTTCGGGGAATTATTCAATTATTTTAGCGTAATTTGAGTTTAAATAATAAACAAATAGGTGTAAAAACTGCGATGACAGCTCCCCAACCGATTAAAACTATTCTTTGCCCCGGCACCGCCCAGGAACCCCGCAAGGTGGAAGCCACCATCCTGCCCTTTGAAGACGGCCGACTCTACCTGGCCTATACCGCCGGGGAACGGGCCGACTACCTGGAAGGCAAGATGCCTGAAGGCAGCATCC